>JAYUJY010000217.1:0-15899 GCA_043764895.1 Synechococcales cyanobacterium
GCTAGGGGCCTCATGGGATGCAACGATCAATTTACACTTTATGGAACATTGGCTCGATTCCTTAAAAAACAACTTAATATCTTAAGCCTGAGTAGTTACATTGATGGACTCTATTCGATCGGTCGAAATGGTGAATTTTCTCATGCCCTGATGGAAGATGTCTATTGGCGAACTCAGAATAAGATGCGCCAAGTTATTGAGTACACCACAAACAATCCATCGCTAGCTTACGCATAGTCTACGCACAGTCTACGCATAGTCATTGATATGAATATATTACCTGAAACATCATGCGCGTCTTAATTGGAGGGAAGAAAGAACTTGCCACGACGATTCGCAATGCCCTGCGTTCTCATTACTATGTTGTGGACTGGGTGGGAGATGGGCAAGAGGCTTGGGACTATCTTCGGTATCCCGATGCTTGTACGTTGGGAATACTAGATTGGAGCTTACCAAAGGTTTCGGGGTTGGATCTCTGCAAAAAATTAAGGGGACAGGATAACGATTTGCCCTTGTTGCGACGCTCGAAGCAAATTCGACCTCAACTCTTAGAGGTTGAAGGTATTGTATTGGATTATCAAAGTTTTACGTTACAGCTTGCTGGGTATGAAAAACAATGTTTGATGGCAAAGGAGTTTCAGCTCTTAGAATATCTGATGACCTACCCAAATCAAGTCCTGACTCATGAACAAATTCAGGTCAGACTGTGGGGCTAACCTATGAACCGATGAGTAATGTGATCCCCGCGCAGGTCCGATCGCTCCGTCAAAAACTAGAACGAGTTGGGCGCAAAAGCTGCATCGAAACAGTTAGAGGATTAGGGTATCGACTGATGATTGAATAACTCACAGATGGCCCATTTGGTCTTTACTTGATGTATTTACTTGATGTATTTACTTAACGAAGTTCTTAGTGGAAGTTTTACGGTGAAGCTGCTGCCGACACCACGTTGACTTTGAACGCTAATCTGTCCTCTGTGGGCGATCGCAATGGCCTGTGCAATGGCCAAACCCAATCCAACGCCGCCACTCTCTCTCGATCGATCGTCTTTCACGCGATAAAATCGATCGAATAGGTGCGGTAAATCGTCTTGATCAATGCCAATTCCTGTATCTTGAACCAGGACGATCGCCTCATTTTGACGGTGCGACAGTTGAATTTTGACGCGGCCTTGAGGCAAGGTGTATTGAATAGCATTGCTGACGAGATTGCTGAGAAGTCGATACATTTGGTTAAGATTTCCGGTGATGTAGAGTTGTTTGGAGCATTGAATCTCACTGACCAACTCAACTTGAGCCTCCAACGCTAAAGGGGCGAGTTCTTCTTCGAGGTCTTGTACAAGTTCATTGAGACAAATGGACTCTTGTAGTTGATTTTCAGGACCTTCTTCAGCTTGATCCTGTTGCGCGAGATCTAAGCGTGAGAGTAACAGTAAATCCTGGGCTAATCGTCCAATCCGATCGTTTTGGCGCTGGAGTGATACCAAGGTTTGACGAGTTTCGGTATTGTCACAAACATCGATTTGTGCGATCGCGACTTCGAGCATGGCACGGGTGGCAGCGATGGGAGTTCGGAGTTCATGGGAAGCATCTGCTGTAAAGCGCTGCATTTCTTCATAGGACTTATAAATAGGACGCATTGCTACCCCAGCTACCCACCAGCTTGCCCACCCTAAGAGTCCCATTGTGGTCGGAATTCCCAGCATAATCAAGAGATGAAAATCCCGCATATAGGTATCAAATTGCCTCACCGATCGACCCACTTGTAAGTATCCCCAGTCTTGTCCCTGATTGGTTTTTAGACGTTTGTAATGCAGGTGATAAGGAAGCCCTTGAGCATCAGTTACCGTATGATAGGAAGCAAAATTAGACTGCGTAGGGAAGCGCCCCGGCTTTTCTGCGATCGCAGCAATTGCCTTGCCTTGAATGTCTAAAAATTGCAAATGATAGTCATCTTGAATCAACTTTAATAATGACGAATGATGAGTTGAAGAATTCAGGTTCAGCGTGCATTGATCGTTCACCCGACAGAGCTTGATAATAGTGCGATCGACCTCCTGAGGCAATTCTCCAGGCACCTTTAAGTAGGTTTCAAATTGCGCACTTAAAGAGGTGGACAACAAATCCAATTCACGATCAATGGTCTGAGTCGAAATCCGGTCCATCACGCGATGAGTAGCATAGGCCAGTCCTAATAAAATGCTCCCCACAACCCCAGAGTAGAGAATCGCTAATCGAAATCGAGGCGAGGTTGAAAGCTTAGACCATCGCATGGGAGAAGGTAACTTAAACATATAAATTAAACATTAAATCGATAGCCTAGTCCGCGTATGGTTTCAATGCCATCAATAGAGTTGCAGGCTTCTAGTTTACGTCGAAGCAATCGCACCTGTGCCGCAACCACGTTACTGATCGAATCATCCTCAAATCCCCACAGTCTCGATCGAATTTGATCCTGGCTCAAGATTTGATTCGGATGCTGCATAAAATATTCTAAAAGCTGAAACTCCTTTGCGGTTAACGTCTGCTCCAGTAACAGTTGCCCTGGGGACAACGCTGCACTCACTACTGAAAAAGTCTGATAATTCAACGTTAGGCCCGCTAGTGTCAGCACCGAGGCTTGCAGTTGAGTGGGACGACGCAAGAGTGCTCGAATCCGAGCGAGTAGCTCTTCCATCCCAAAGGGCTTGACCAAATAATCATCGGCCCCTGCATCCAATCCCGCCACCCGATCGATCATACTATCCCGCGCCGTCAGCATCAAAATAGGTAGGGTCTGCTGCTGAAGTCTCATCCGTTGACACAGTTCAAGTCCCGAAATGTCTGGCACCATCCAGTCCAAAATAGCCAATTGATAGAGATTTCCAGATTGAAGAGACTCCCAAGCGACCTGACCATTCATCACCCAATCCACCACATACTTTTGCGATCGCAGTGTTTTCTGAATCGCTAAGGCCAAATCTGACTCATCTTCAACGAGTAATAGTCTCATAGGAATCGGTCTGTTTCATCATATAAAGAATCGAGACGACCACTCTGCCTAAAATGCATCGCCACTACCCTTCCTTTAGGCGCACGGCTAGGGGCTGAATAAAGCTGGGCTATTCTAGGCTTGTCCGTAGTCATAACATCATCTTAGCAAGGTTTTCAGAGTTGTTAGAGTTATCCCCAAGTTTGTATATTAAAAATCAGGATCATCCTATTTCATCTTGATTTCATCTTGGAATTTAACTATAAATTTAGGCATGAAGACGATTCTATCCATCTCAGTCATGCCCGTTGCCAGCTACTCTAAACAATTTTTATGAAAACATATAGCCCCTCTCTACTAAGTACTCCATCGATCGGACGATCGATGGACTGCCCGATTTGTCATCATTCCAGTCAGCGCAAGCTCCAAAAGTACGAATACTGGATTCAGGAATGTAATACCTGTCATCACCAGTTTCTAGAAGCTAGCCTAAGCTCACACCATGCGGCCCAAGTATACGGCGATGATTATTTCTTTGGCGGTGCAGCAGGATATCCCGATTATTTGGCAGAGAGTGGGTTGATTCGGGAGCATGGACAGCGCTACGGAAAAATGCTGAAAAAGCATATGCAGCCTGGAAGAATGTTAGATGTTGGGGCTGCCGCAGGGTTTATTTTGAGCGGATTTGTGGATCATCACTGGGTTGGAGATGGCATTGAACCCAACGCAAAGATGGCGACCTTTGCACAGCAACAACTAGGGCTAAATGTCCAAGCAGGAACGCTAGAAAATCTATCTGAAGTATTAGGAGGTCGCACTTATAACTTAGTGACCATGATTCAAGTGCTGCCTCATTTTTACGATTTACATCAAGCGCTTCAGTCCGCCGCAGAAGTTACCCAATCTCAAGGCTATTGGCTCATTGAAACGTGGAACCGGGATAGTGTGAGCGCCAAACTGTTTGGGTCAGAATGGCATGAATACAGTCCTCCTAGTGTTTTACACTGGTTTTCGCCTCAAGATTTGAAACTTCTAGCGGCGCAGTATGGCTTTGAAGTCGTGGTTCAAGGTCGTCCCCAAAAGTGGTTGAATGGTGCTCATGTAAAATCGCTATTGTCTTATAAATTTGACACGATGCCCGGTGGTCGCATTCTAAAGGCATTTCTAAAACTGATACCCGATCGCCTCAAAATTCCGTACCCTGCGGAAGATCTGTTCTGGATCCTTTTTCAGAAAAAATGATGCCTTTAAAATAACGGATTCAGGCTGTTTAGCGATCGGATTCAGCATTCAACCGATCGCGCGCTTCTTTTAAAACTATTTCGTGTTCTGGATTCGCATTTGGGTATTTCAGGTCTAATTCTTCTAACCGTTTGATGATAATTTCGGCCACGGCTAGACGGGTGTACCATTTGTGATCGGCGGGAATAATGAACCACGGGGCAGCAGCCGTACTAGTGTGGTTAAAAATATCTTCATAGGCTATTTGATATTGGTCCCAGTGTTGACGTTCTTCGACATCACTTATAGAAAATTTCCAGTTTTTCTCAGGCGTATCGAGCCGTTTTAGAAATCGCTTCTTTTGCTCTAGTTTAGAAACATTTAAGAAGAATTTCAAGATCACAACGCCATTATTCGTTAAGTATTGCTCATAGTGATTAATATCTTGAAAGCGCTGCTGCCAAATTCGATCGCCTTTAGGCTGGTGGGGTAATTTTTGATTGGCTAAAATGTGAGGATGAACCCGTGCAATCAAGACTTCTTCATAATAGGAGCGATTGAAAATCCCGATCCGTCCGCGTTCCGGCAAACAGCGAGACGATCGCCAGAGATAGTCATGATCAAGTTCTTCGTCGCTGGGCGTTTTGAAGTTATAAACCTGGCAGCCTTGAGGATTTATGCCGGACATAACGTTTTTGATCGTGCTGTCTTTCCCTGCGGCGTCCATGGCCTGAAAAATGATCAAAATACTATAGCTATTTTGAGCGTAGAGTTTATTTTGGAGTTCAGAAAGGCGTTCAATTCCAGCCTTAAGCTGGGGGATCGATTGGGATTTATCGAGGTTATCCGGTAAAAGCCCCGGATCAAAATCCTTCTGAAGTGAAATGCTTTTGCCTACGGGGACTTGGAAAGGAGTCATATGCGATCGCCTAAGCAAACTAGCTTCATTAAGTCAACCTACCTTTAAATCATAGCGTGTAATAACGATGAAAATTCGATGGATCAGTGACCTCAAAAACCGCCAAGCCGATCGAAGGGATAGTAGCGAACCCACGCACGACCGATGATGTTTTCCCGTGGGACAAATCCCCAGTAATGACTATCGTAGCTATTATTACGATTGTCTCCTAGCATTAAGTATTGATGGTCGGGAACAGTAATCGCAGACATATCATACTGCGCCGCTTCTTTGGTATAGGATTCTGTTAGAACTTTCCCATTAATAGAAACCTTACCATTCTTAATTTCAACGCGATCGCCCGGTAAACCGATTAATCGTTTGACTAAGTTATCCTTCATATTTTGTTCGAGCAGTGCTTTGGGAGGCGTGAAGACCACGATATCGCCACGGTGTGGATCTTGCCAACGGTAACTGAGCTTATCCATCATGAAGCGATCGTTAATTTCGATCGTGGGTTCCATGGACCCTGTAGGAACATAGCGAGCTTCAGCGACATAGGTCCGAATTCCAAATGCAAGGAACAAACTGAGCGTAACAGTCTGCGCCGCCTCTTTCCAAGGATGCTCTGTTTGGGGAAGAGCCTTATGATTTGCTTGATTATTTGGGCGGCGCATGGTTTTTTAGACTTGAATAGTATTCGACAATTGTCACCGAACGAGATGTCATTGAGGTTGCGATCGGATGACGTTAGTTTTAAATCTAAAACGGCGCTGGAGAAACGATTCGTAACGTTTTTCCCTGATGGGTTATCACACAACTCGTTGCATGGAGATACAGCCGATCGAAGCATAAATTCCCAGATAAAGTTCCAGATTGAGTCCCATAAAGCCGATCGCCTAAAATAGGATGGTTTAACCCACTCGGAGCCGCCGTATGAACTCGAAGCTGATGCGATCGTCCGGTGAGCGGGGTGAATTGGATGCGGATTCCGGGCGTGGAAAGACTTGTGCAATCGACGTTAGATAAGACTTGAAATTGGGTAATAGCCTGCTTTCCATAGGTAGGGTTAACCTGTTGGTAGGGACGGTTCTCTGGATCGCCCCATAGTGGTAAATCTATGATTCCTGAAGGACAAATCTGATTTGCGTTTAGATTAGGTTCCAGAATGGCTTCGTAGGTTTTCTGGACTTTGCGGTGTTCAAACTGTTGCTGAAGGGTCTGAAGGGTTATGGGATCTTTCGCAAACAATAAAATACCTGACGTATCTTGATCGAGGCGATGAATGGCACTAATTTTGAAAGGATGAGCGTGATTTTGGTGATCATCTTGTTGAAGATATCGCTGAACACTATCTTGCCGATCGGA
Source organism: Synechococcales cyanobacterium (assembly GCA_043764895.1). Classification (GTDB taxonomy): domain Bacteria; phylum Cyanobacteriota; class Cyanobacteriia; order Leptolyngbyales; family Leptolyngbyaceae; genus JAAFJU01. The sequence goes on from JAYUJY010000217.1 coordinate 6,458, forward strand.
TGTGCGACCAGGGACCGATAATAGCCCAGCGGGTTTGTCAATGGCGAGGAGCTGTGCATCTTCGTATAGGACCAAAAATGAACGGTTCAATGGCGTTAATGAAACCCGTTCTAAAAGGTCAGACAGTTGGTGAGATAGAGATTTTCGCGCTTTTTGAATGACTTGAATCCGCTTGTCACAAGAGCTTACGATCGTTGTCAAGTCAGCTAAAGCCTCACGCTTGCGATGCTTGAACCGTCGGCATTCTAGACTATCCTGCTGGCTTTGATCGGTGAGTTGTTGGTGGAATGCATCATCGAAAGATAAGGTCGATCGAATCAAATCTCGATTCACTTTCCGTTCTCTGTGTTCTGCTTGAAGCTGGTTCCAATCGCTATCCCATTGTTTGGAACGCATCGCCAACTCGTTACGCTGCGGTAAATGATGAAGTTCGATCCATTCCGCCTTTAAGCTGTCTATTGTTTGCACGAGTTGGTGTTCATGAGGTATCTTGTCCATCACTATTTAGCTTGTACTTTGACGGGAAATCTGCTGAAGCATATCTTGAACCAGACTTCGATCGCCTGGAGGGGGCATAGTCGCTAGATAGCGTTCTAAATCCTGTCGAGCCTCACTCCAGCGCCGCAATTGAAAATACAAAATGCCCCGATCGCGCACTTCTCCCGACGCTTCTGGGAACAGTAATAAAATACGTTCGACGGCGGCGAGGGCACTTTGGATATTGTTTTGATTGATGGCGATGCCCTTGAGATTGCCCAGCATCCGCGCTAAGAACTGACGGTTACTAATAGGCTGCAAAAACTCCGATCGCAACGTCACAGGTTCTTGATAGAGCTTTTGCAACAGCGCCGCACAATCTTGGCGAAATAACACTTCGCCGCCGTTAAACGCATCCACATACACATCCATCTCCTCAACCACCGGACGGATCAGGAAGTGCCCTGGCATCCCAATGCCCATCATGGGAAAGTCAATCCGTTTAGCAATGGCGAGATACACCAGCGCCAAAGTAATCGGAATCCCAAGCCGCCGATCGAGAACCTGATTGAGATGACTGTTCTGGGGGTCGTAATAATCTTGGCGATTCCCAGAAAACCCGAGTTCTTCGTAAAGATAGTGATTAATCACTGCAATCACCCGCAGCGGATAGCGAGACTCAGGTAGCCTTTCAAGAACGACCGCCGCCATTCGATCGAGCTGTTCGAGGGTCACATCCACGTCCAAGGTGGGATGTTCTTCCAGCGCCAAATAGAGAGCCGCTCGTTCTAAATTGATAGCTTCATCCGACTGACGAATTTCACGGATGAAACAGCGTCGGGCAAGAGACAGTTGCATAGGGTCAAAAAACAAACGGGTCAAGAAAAACAAACCACTTCTATTCTAAACCCCGATAATCCCCCCCTGATCCATATCGCCAAGCTTCTAGGGTTCGATCGCGCTGGTATTGCGCTTTAGCGACCTCATTGGCCTCTGACTGAGGGCGGACTTTAGCCGCCTCGGGGGCAACGGCAATCATTTGGTTCAGCACGCTATAGACGGCCAACGTCCCAAAATGCCAGGTCCAATCCAGCAGCGCCCCAAGTCCCACCTGCGGCAAAATCGTAAAGGCGATCGTCGGACGCGCCAAACTGGTCTTCAACAACGTCCGCGCCAACGGCCCAAATTGCACCACATCTTGTAAGAAGGGTTTCAACACCGCGTCTCCCAGTTTTTCCATCTCAGTAAAAACATCTGCGAGAAGCTGGTTAATTTGCTCCGGATCCAGTGTCTGATTCATCGGCACGCTCATCGCCTTCTGGAAGAGCCAGGTGACTTGGATGTTGGGCTGGTAGGGCTGAATCATGGACAGGCCTTGGCGATCGAGGCTATCGGTCCTCAGCGCATCAGAGAGGGCGACCGTCAGCCGTCCCAAGTGCCGCATCATCGCCCCAAAGCCCCCAAAGCTCAACGGAGACTGCGCACCGCTGCTATCACCTAGGGCTAAAATGCGGTCCCAGGTGGGCTGGAGCGGACTAGACCTGTAGCACGGGAAAAATCCGAAAAGGGCGCGCTTGAAGTCTAATGCCTCTAAGTCTGTGCCTTGATACTCTGGAAGTAACCGGAAATACTCGTCAAACAAATCCGTCAGGGAAAGGCGATCGGGATGGGCATCCACATAGGTAAACAAGTACGTCGTACGGCCACTTCGCGCTGGAAATGCTTCCCAAAAGTACTGACATTGATTGACGATCGGCGTAAAACTCGCGATCAAGTCTCCCGTCTGATTCGGCGGAAATCCGGTCGCACAGGTTCCCACCACCAAACAGACGGCATCGGGCTTCTGGCCGTTTCTGGCCTGCTGAGTAATGGGTGAAAAGTGACCCATCAGATCTAGAAATAATCGTGCCGTCAACGATCGGCTAGGCTGGAGCGAAACCTGCACGCCATTGGGATGAACGACTGCCCCTTCAAAACCCGTGTTTTCAAGCAGTGTGCCGCCTGCTTTGAGAAATTTTTGTTTCAGGGTTTCGAGAAGATAAACCGGATCGACGCCAATGTTTAGAACGTCTTCGGTCCAAAGTTCAGTTTTGCCAAACTTGACCCGAATCGGATTGAATTCGCTGGAAATACTGGTTTCAAGTTCTTCAGGGGTGAGCAGCTTCAACTCAGTCAGGACGTCAAGTTCATGCCGAGAAATGTTCCACTCTTGATCGCGCCCCCGCAAGAGACCCCGCTCAATCACCGCGACCCGAAACCCACCCATGGCCAACGCCGCCGCAATGGCAATCCCCAGCGTTCCACCCACAATCACTGCGTCATACTCAATGGTCTTTAGCGGTGAGTCATCCGTCGTCACCACGGGCAAGGGCGTTTGCCTCCCCATTGCATCGCCCTGCCGTAAAGTGGTCCAGCGATCGTCGGTCTGCTGAAGAGCCTTGAGCGTTTCAGGGAGATGGGCGAGATGGGTATGGGTCAAGGACATAGAACCTTACTGATTCAGTTGAGACGGGTTAAGCTGAGACTTAAGAACTTCGATCGCGCCCAAGGAGAGTCCTGTAACTTTGACGATAATCTCCATAGAAATCTGCTCCTGTACAAGCTGAAGAGCGATCGATTGTTGTGTTTGTTCGCGACCTTCAGCAAGTCCTTCGGCGAGTCCCTCCTCCCGTCCTTCAGCAAGAATAGCTTGATAGGTAACGGATTCTTGCATAACATCTCTCCTGATTAATCGTGAAATGATTTCTGTCTCTAATCTTAACCCTGCCAACACATAAGTCGCCGCGATCGCCTCATGCTGGTCCGATTCATCTTCGATCTTAGCGATTTCGCTGACGGCGGTGCGCAAGGTTTGGACGGCATCGTCGGATTGACTGAGCGCTGCAAAGGGTAACAGTCCTGGATATTGCAACAGATCGTCCGCAGGCACTTCCCAAATGCGGATAACCTCAAACTCAGCATACATCCCAGCAATCTCGAAATAATTCTGAAAGACGCGCTCAGACTTAGTTTCCCGCAGATAAATCACGACTTGATGAATCGTCTTTTCTGGAAACTTTCGATGAATTCGTAACCGATAATCGGCCAGTCGCATGGGAAGTTCGATTTTGGGATCGGTCTGAAATTCGATGTGAAGCACTTCGTTGGCCCCTTGAAGCAAGATAACGCTGTCGGCTCGAATGGGTTCTAGGGAAAGCTCAGTGGGACTCAGCTCCGTAAGGTCAACCGGGCGACCGAGGAGCCAACTAGCAAAGTCTCGGGGAAAGATTTCAGCCAGTCTGCGGCAAGTGGTATCGAAGGTCATGTTGCACCGTGGCCGGATAAGCCTAGATAAAGTTCGCCCACTTGAGGGTCGTTCAGCAGGTCAATGCCGCGACCCTCCACTCGATCGCGTCCGCCTTCGAGCACGTAGCCTCGATCGGAGAGTTGCAGAGCCTGTTTGGCGTTTTGTTCGACCAGCAAAATGGCCGTGCCCGATCGTTGGATTTCTTTGATTTGGTCAAAAACCGATTGCATCATCAACGGTGACAACGCCGCAGACGGTTCATCAAGAATGAGTAAGCTGGGTTTGACCATGAGAGCTTTGGCCATGGCGAGCTGCTGTCGTTCACCGCCGGATAGCGTCCCCGCTCGCTGCTTTCGCCGTTCGCCCAAACGCGGAAATCTAGTGTACATTTCTTGCTTGAGCGCAGTAGTCGGACCCGTACTGACGTAGGCTCCCATGTCGAGATTTTCTTCCACAGAGAGCGATCGAAACACGTTGGCAATCTGTGGCACGTAGCCAATGCCCTTGGGGACGATTTGGTCCGGTTTTAGACCGACGATACTCTCGCCCTTGAAAAAAATCTGACCGCTGTGAGGGGTAATCAACCCAAACACAGCCTTCGCCAACGTCGATTTTCCCGCTCCATTGGGACCAATAATCGTCACCAACTCCCCCGGAAACACCTTCATATTAATGCCTTGCAGAATATCCACATCCTTGATGTAGCCTGCATAAACCGATTCGATCGCCAGGATAGGAGAAGTCATTCTAATAGACGCCGGGGGTGCGTTGGAGGTTGGGGCGTTCTTCAGGGATGATTGCGCCCGCCACCGGACACACTTGGATACAAATCCCGCAGTCGATGCAGGTGGAAAAATCAATCCAGTACCAATCGGTACCCTTGAAGTTTTTACCCGGACCTTGGTCGATACAGGCCACCGGACAGGCCGCGACACAATCTGCCACGCCCTCACAAATATCCGTCACGATCGAATGTGCCATCACTAAATCCTCCAATAAACCCTATGTCACCTTACCGTTATCCTCTACACCTTCTCAACCTCCATCGTCTCAATCTCCACCTCTCCATTCTCCATCACCCATACAATTTGGCCGATCGTCTTCTCCCGTATCTCCGCTCGCACAACAGCTCGATCGATCGCCAAGCCTGCCCCTAATTTACCCATCAAATACACCTCCACCGCCAGTCCCGCATCGCGCCGCTGTTGGGCTTGAGTTAAGGCGATGGGGTACACCGATCGCGCTTCGGGCACAATCACACAATCGCTCACGGGAATGGCGATCGGGAGCTGGCCTAGGGGCAACAACGCTTGATGCAATCGCTCGATTTCAAAGGAAAATCCAATGCCAGGAATAGACTCGCCCTGGGGATGATAAACACCTAAGAGTTCGTCGTAGCGCCCGCCCTGGCCCAAAACCTGCTGCCCTGAGGCCGGATCGCTCACCACTTCAAAGACGATGCCCGTGTAGTAATTAAAGGTGCGAATCAAGCTCAAATCCAACACGATCGGCAAGGCTTCGGGCGGGTCTCCGGATGGCCCTGCCGTCGCTTGGAGCAAATCCACGAGCTGTTTTAAATTCGTGGCGGCTTGTTGCTGGTAGTCGTCTAGAGCCATTTGATTGAGCTTGTCAAACACAGCCTGCGGGGTACCTCGCAATTCCATCAGTACCAACGCCCGATCACGCAAATCCGCTTCCATGGGCAAGGTTTCTAAGGTAATGCGATCGAGATGGGCAATGGCCCGACGAACCTTATCCCGCAGTGGCTTCGGAAATTCCCAGAGGAGCGATCGCGTCAGTCCTGCGTCGCCGAGGGCCAACTGCCAGCGGTTCGATAGGCCAATGCCCTTCAAGCAATCCATCACCAACAGCAAAATCTCCGCATCCGCTAAAAGCCCGCCCGCCCCCAGCAACTCGACTCCCGCCTGATAGGATTCCCGCTGAATCATGCGGCTGCCTTCTGCCGGACGGCGAAAGACATTGGCGTTGTAGTACAGGCGAGTGGGCTGAGGACTAGCGGCCATCCGAGTCACCGCCGTCCGGGCAATAGAAGCCGTCAGCTCGGGACGTAAGCCCAATGCCTCATCCGCCCCGGTCCGAATCTGCAAAATCTGACGTGCATCAATGGCCCCGCCTGCCATCAACGTATCCATACGCTCCAAAGTGGAGGTAATGATCCGGTGATAACCCCACTGGTGCAGCACCTGCTGAAGCCCATCTTCAATCCAACGCTTCTGCACGACATCGATCGGCAGAAGATCTCTAGCCCCAGAGGGCGGTTGATAAACCATTACTTTTTCTTTCCAAACAACCCGCCAAATAACCCACCGGATTTTCCGTCTTTTAAACCTGCGGCTTTGGAGTTGGCTTTCGCTCCAGCGGTGGCAGGCGTTTTCCCGCTCATTTTTTGGAGGGTTTGCTTTCCTAGCAAGGCCATGGGTTCATCAGGGTTGGTTCCGAGGGCTTTATCAAAGTGAATCCGCGCCATCGTTCCTTGCTTCTGTTCAAGATAAACCATCCCGAGCAGCGCATGAAAACGACTGTTGCTTGGCTCCAGCTTTAAGGCATCTCGCAATTCTAAGATAGCTTGGGCATAGTTTTGACGTTTGAACGCCAATTCAGCGCGATTAAAGTAGGGTTCGGCGAGGGACTTTCGGGCGGCGTAGGGATTCGTAGAGGGGCTAGACGGAGGCGAATCCGGCGTGGATGCGGCCTCGCCTGAAGGAGCCGATCGTGCTGTGGTCCCGATCGTCCGCCCTTCCGTTTTCATCAGATAAACCAGATTCAGCTCACTCAGTTGAGCGGTCAGCTCTTCGGCTTGGTTCAGCACGGCGTACTGTTTTTCGGAAAGCTCTTGGACCGCCGATCGATACTTCAAATCCACATCTGGAGCCATAAAGAGCGATCGGGCGTAGGGTCCGAAGGTTGTGACGACGGTATTGTCGCCTGCGGCAGCGCCCTGTCCCTTCATCTTCATGACGACGGCATACTCAACCCGAGGTTTCTCTTGGGAGAGGCATTCCCAAGCCGGGTTGATAAACTTAGACAAGAGCTGCTCGGCCAGTTGCTTTTCATCGGTGCCCGAAATCGCCGTGCTATCGGGATGAAGACGCCGTGCAATTTTGAGATAGCTTTTGCGAACTTCCTTGGAGTCCGCCGTAATCGGCACCCCTAGCAGGGCGTAGTGATCAGCAAACTCTGTGGAAAATAGCCCGCGTTGAATCTGAAAAACCATGCGTCTCCCCCTACCTGGATCAGTTAGATAATCTGAGTGTCTTCAGTGTAATGATTTCATAAAGCTTTGGGCTGTTTAGCTTTGGGCTGTTTAGCTGTGAGATGTTTGGCCTTGAACGTTTTTCTAGGGTTCCCCAGAAAACTCGGAGAGTGGATGGATGCTTAGGAGTTCTTGGCTGAGTTCAGAATGGACTTGACCGTTGGTGGCCAAGATACGCCCCGATCGCAGGTCAAACGCGGATTGGTCGTAAGCGGTCACCCGCCCACCTGCCTCTTCCAAAATTACCACTCCTGCGGCAAGATCCCAAGGCGATAGCCCCCGCTCCCAGTACCCTTCCAACCGACCGCACGCCACATATGCCAAATCTAATGACGCAGCTCCATCGCGCCGGACGCCGTGAGTCTTGTGGGTCAAGTGGCAGAATTCGGCATAATTATTATCGGCACGGCTATGTCGATCGTATGCAAATCCAGTCACCAGTAAGCTATTCACTAACGCATCAACCTTCGAGACCCTGATGGGCAACCGATTGCACGTCGCGCCCAAGCCCTTCGCGGCCCGGTATAGCTCATTATGAATCGGGTTATACACAACGCCTACTGAAGGAACGCCATGAATGAGTAAGCCGATCGAGACGGCGAAGCAGGGATATTGGTGGGCATAGTTGGTGGTGCCATCCAGGGGATCGATAGCCCAGAGGAACTCGTCGGTCCATTCCCCGCGCATTCCGGACTCTTCCGCCAAAATGGCATGATCGGGCACATGGCGATGCAAGACCTCTAGTACAACTTTTTCAGCAGCCCGATCGGCTTCCGTGACCAGATCGCCTGGGCGCTTCTCCTGAATATCCTTTAAGTTGCACCAGTAATGCTGAAGCTCGGCCCCTGCCGCCAGCGCTGCCTCGGTGGCAATATCTAAGTACCGCTGCAAATCTTGACGCTGAATATCTTGACTCATTCCCTAGCCTACAAAATGATGACTCATCCATTCTCTGCTTGAATGCGATCGACTTGCGCAATGGATGTTCCGGTGATGTCGGCAATTTGTGATGCGTTCATCCCCGATCGTAATAGATTCAGCACAATTTGCTGGACCTGTGATTCGCGCTGTTGGGTCATCTGAAGAATTTGAGCCTCAGCAGACTCTGCGCGTTTTCTCTCCTGTTCTGCGCGCTTTCTCTCCTGTTCTGCGCGTTTTCTCTCCTGTTCTGCCTCTGCGGCAAGTTCGATCGAGGTCAGAAACTTTTGCCCATCCGGACGATAAATTTCGAGTTGGCCTTGGAGATTGGAAAACTGAATTTGTAATCGTGGGCTGACCCAGCCGTTCATCGTGGGAATTTCGAGCAGTTTCCCCCGCTGACGTAAATATCCCTTCAGCCTCAGTCTGGCGGGATCGTACAGGTAAAATTCTTCCGCACCATAGGTTTCATAGAACTGCCGTTTTTCTTCCATCTCCGGGGCATAGTTGCTGGGCGATAGGATTTCAAAGACCACTTGGGGCGGAATGTTGTTTTCTTTCCACTGCTGGTAGGATCCGCGACGGCCTTTCAGTGCTCCGATCGCCACCATGACGTCGGGCGCGAGTTTGATAGTGTTATCTCCTTCGATCGGGTACCACAAGAGATCGCCAGCGACAAACACATCGATCATCGACGCAAACCAAATTTCTAGATTTTCTTTAATGATGACAATCCAGCGGTACTGGTCAGTGTTATCAGCCATAGGATTGCCGTCACAGTCGGGATAGTGGAGTTCGAGGTCTGGCCGTTGGTCTTGGGTGAGTAGAGTCATGGTGGTTCCTCTTAAAAAGGTCCAATGGGGCCGAGTCTGGCGGGTAAATCTAGTTTAGCAAACGCCTAATCGTCTTCCAGCGGCATCCCAAACCGAATTTTCCCTTTCCCAAAATTTCGTCCAAACTGAAGTTCATACACTTCATCTTCGTCTTGGGTTTCGACCTCTAGGTCTGACTGCGCATAGCTGACGCAGAGTAAGGCATAGCCTCGGCGCTGTAAGTCGGGTGAGAGTCCCATGGCCTCAGGCTGCCTTAGATTTCCCGACTTTACCCGGACTGCACAGGCTGTACAGGCGCCATTCCGACAGGAAAACGGTAGATCCACGCCCTGGTTTTCGACGCAGTGGAGGATGTAGCGATCGCCCGGAACCTGTAACTCGTGGATGACGCCCGTTTGTCGGTTGTGGATCCGAACGGTATGGGTTTGTGGGGTGGGGGCAGGCTGGGTCATGGGTTAACGATATATCAATCATTTTTTTATGTAGCACTATTCATTATGGCGGAATGTCTGCTACTATGCTTAATCAGTGGGGCAAAGGTGCCTGACTAAAAGCTCGGAGAGATGGCCGAGCGGTTGAAGGCGCAGCATTGGAAATGCTGTTTAGGGCAACTTAACGAGGGTTCGAATCCCTCTCTCTCCGTTTAAAAGCGCT
>JAYUJY010000218.1:0-15886 GCA_043764895.1 Synechococcales cyanobacterium
CGCATCTTGTTGGAATTTGTCCTCATTCATTAGGGGTGTTCTTGGAATGTCTTAAATTCAGGCGATGGCGAGTGGATTATAGCCTACGGGAATGCGTGTAGGCGGCCCCAAAACCCGTAAAATAATAACGACGTTTTGTGAGTACACAGTCCGTGAAAGCATTATCCCTTCTCGGTTCAACAGGTTCGATCGGGACACAAACTTTAGCTATTGTTGCGCAGTATCCGGACCAGTTTCGGGTCGTTGGGATGACCGCAGGGCGAAATATTGCCCTCTTCGCTGAACAGATTCGTCAGTTTAAACCAGAGATTGTGGCCCTTCAGGACGAGGCGCTATTAGCGGACTTGAAGCAGGCGATCGCGGATGTGATTCCTCAGCCGATTGTGCTAGCGGGGCAAGAGGGCATTGTAGAGGTGGCCCGATATGGGGATGCGGAAGTGGTGGTGACGGGAATTGTCGGCTGTGCGGGACTGCTGCCCACGATCGCGGCCATTGAAGCGGGTAAAGATATTGCGCTGGCCAATAAGGAAACCTTGATCGCTGGGGGTCCGGTGGTCTTGCCTTTGGTCAAAAAACACGGCGTCAAACTTTTTCCCGCCGATTCGGAGCACTCGGCGATTTTTCAATGCTTGCAGGGCGTCCCGGATAAGGGGTTGAGGCGGGTGATTCTGACGGCCTCAGGCGGATCGTTCCGGGACTTGCCTGCCGCAGACTTAGCGAATGTCACCGTGGCCGACGCCCTCAAGCATCCCAACTGGGCCATGGGTCGGAAAATCACCATTGATTCCGCAACCTTGATGAATAAAGGCTTGGAAGTCATTGAAGCGCACTATTTGTTTGGCGTAGATTATGACCACATCGACATCGTGATTCATCCCCAGAGCATTATTCACTCCATGATCGAGCTTCAAGACACCTCTGTTTTGGCGCAGTTGGGCTGGGCGGATATGCGGTTGCCGTTGCTCTATGCCTTGAGCTATCCCGATCGCCTGCCCACGGATTGGGAGCCGCTAGATCTGGTCAAAGCCGGAAACCTGACCTTCCGCGAACCTGACCATGTGAAGTATCCCTGCATGAACCTAGCCTATAGTGCAGGACGAGCAGGCGGCTGTCTCCCGGCGGTGCTGAACGCGGCCAATGAAGAGGCCGTGGCGCTGTTCCTAGACGAGAAAATACGGTTTTTGGAGATTCCGAAGCTGATTGAAAAAACCCTCGATCGCTTTTCAACCCAAAACATCCTCACCCCCAGCCTCGACGACATCCTCGAATCCGATCGATGGGCCAGAGCGACGACGCTAGATATTGCAGGGAAAAATGCCGTGAGGGTCTAGCATCAAGATCAAACTTCAGCCCGCTCATATATTAAGAATTCTTAGAAGCTGAGCCTGGGTTTACGGGTTCGCAGTACAGTCGCAAAGGAATCATTTGTAGGAAACACCTTATGTACGCAGCATCCTATTTGCCCACGTTCCTTGTGCCGATCGTGGGAATCTTGTTCCCATTGGTTAGCATGGGTTTCTTGTTCCTATACATCGAGAAAGACGCATAGAGCGATCGAGTCCCAAATTAACTGTAAAAGCCGCCCCATTCATACAAATGAGGGCGGCTTTTAAAATAAATCAGCAGATTCAAACTAGAGTGAACAACCGATCGACCTTTAGATCGACGATCCGATTCCAGCATAAGACCCATAAAAGAAGAGTCCAACCACCACAAGAACACCCGTTCCTGCCACAGTTGCGACCATCCACAACGGAATACGTCCATTATTCAACACAGCATCACCTCCTAAACAAAACAAAACGGGACTAGTTAAAGAAGTAGCTAGAGAACAAAATCCCTAAGGTGAAAACCATCAGAAGGCCCAAGTACAAAGACGTGCGATTTAGATCGACGCCTTGCTTATTCGGGTTTGGAGAACGATCCATAACACAACACTCCATTCAATTAAAGGATTTAGAGCAAGGAATTTGACGGATGATTACACCCATACTAGCGTTGGATGACTAGCGTTGGATGAACTGCATGGCCGTAATTGCGCCCATGAAAAACACCGCTGGTACGCCCAGGGTATGAATCGCCAGCCAGCGGACCGTGAAAATAGGATAGACGATCGGTTCGTTTGTGTTTGTTGCCATGGGGAGTTAGTCCTCTCTAGAGTAGGTTGTGGGTTTGCAGAAGAAGAAATAACTACTTCTTCATGCCAGATTTGACGTTCTCTTTGATGAACGCATCGACTTGATCCTTTGCCGTGGTCCGATCACTGATGATCGGCGGCGCAGTGCGAGTGCTAGGGAAGTACTCATTCGGACGAGGTGTGCCAAACGCATCGTAGGCCAAGCCCGTCGCCACGAACAACCAACCTGCGATAAACAGCATCGGAATCGTCACGCTATGGATGACCCAGTAGCGAATACTTGTAACAATGTCCCCAAAAGGGCGTTCGCCTGTAGTTCCAGCCATTGAGCAATTTCTCCACAAATGACAGATGAGTTTCTGATACAAATCATCATAGAACAGGACTGAAGCACTGACTAGAGCGACGTAAGGAATCGCAATGCGATCGCTCTTATCAGTGCCAGGATTTAGACCCACAGCGATAAGTACAAATACTTAAGCCGCCGTTCCCGCCGCTCCGCGATAGCGCAAGAAGGCTCCCCGCTGACCCAGAATGTAGCCGTGGTCTGGATTAACAAACTCGACTTTGTAAAGATTTGCGGGAACTTCTTCAGCCTTCGCGTCCTTCTGCCAAGTTTTGCCCCCGTCGTAGCTCACTAGCAAGGTGCCACTCCCGCCCACGACCCACAGCTCTTTGTCGGTCCGGTAAGCCAAGTCTAGAAACCCCCAGCTATTGAAGGATTCGGGAGCCTGAGGTTTTTGCCAATCTTCTGCATCAGGCGAATTGGTAAATTGAATCTGTCCGCCCCGTGCCAGCATCCACAAGCGATCGTCCGGCGCAAACCCCATCCCTTGAAGGCGACGAGAGCTGTTGCGATTGAAGGGTTCCCAAGCGGTCGAACCGGGCTTCCAAGTGGAGAAGAAATTTCCGCGCGAGGAGACGGCCACATATTGACCATTGGGCGATCGGTGCAGGCTCTTAAACACCCCAAAGGCATCATTCACCAGCGCTTTCCAGTTGCGTGCGCCGTCGCTACTGCGATAGATAGCACCCACATCCGTGACCATTTCCAAGGTCTCAGGTCCGAGGGCGATCACTTGGTTGGGAGAGCCAGGGAGCTTCTCACTCAAGGGCATCCGTTCCCAGTTGGTTCCACCATCTTTCGTATGTAGCAAAATCGCAGGTTTACCTGCAACCCAGCCTTCGTTTCCGGAGAAGCTCACAGACGTCAGCCGATAGCGCTCGGTCCCGAGGTCTAGCTTCCGGGTCGTCCAGCTATCGCCGCCATCCAACGTCTCAAACATGGACGAGTTGGTACCGACGATCCAGCCATGGTTTGGCTCTGCTTCGCTGAAGGACACGCCCAGCGGACTTTCTTCTGTTTTAAGCTGAATGATTTCCCAGGGCTGGTCGGGGATGGCCTTGAGGAAGGCCGCCTGGGCAGGCAGAGGGCCTACCATCATCGTGGTCAACATCAATGCGATCGTCAGCGCGATCGCCACAGTAGACATCCGATGGATTAGCGTATGGATCAGCCCCATGAGCCGTTCCCCCAGTGCTCCACCTTGTGCCCCACCTCGTGTCTCCTGTCGTATTTCCTCTCGGTTCAGCATCCAAACCATGACCTAGCCACGCTCCCAAAGTAAGCAAAAAATAAAGTATCTATAAAAAACGATGCCCATGGGCTGAGTTCAGGCGGCTTATTCCAGGCTGTAAAGGCTCAGAAAAAACAGCACCGACAGCAGCAGACTCCCAAAAATCAGAAGATTCTTCTGTCCGGGTGTCATGGTGTTGACGCCAAACCCATACTTAAGGTTTTCTTTAAACCCAGAAGCCGCTCCAGCTCGCCCAATATTATTGAAGCGAGCCTTCGGAACGCCGCAGACCGGACATCTCCAAGTGGATTCCAGCATCGTAAACTCAGTTCCAGACTCGATTTTGTTACGCTCGTCGCCTTTTCTCGGCTCATAGACATAACCGCAAGCGGAACACTCATAGCAATCCATAACGGGCTGGGGAATGACCTCAGTGGCAGATTCCTCAGGGACGTGGCTGGACACCGCATTAGGCGTTTCGGACTGTTCCTGACTCATAGTCAAACACCGACCATTTTTAACTTTGTAACAGAACTTATCATCGCATCTCTTGGACCCTGCCGATGGAGAATCCCACTGTCCCATAGACAAATCCATGCCAAATCCATGATGAATCCATCTTCAAAACCGCTGTTTCAGTGACCGTCGCTGAATTATAATAGAAGCAAATACTCGATTTTAAGAGGCGGGTCACGCGCGTGTTTGTTTTAAGCGGTTATGAGTATTTACTGGGATTTTTGATCGTATGTAGTCTGGTGCCCGTCTTGGCGCTAACGGCCTCTAAGGTTGTGCGTCCTAGTCGGCGCGGACCCGTCCGTCGGACCACCTATGAGTCTGGGATGGAGCCAGTGGGGGGTGCTTGGATTCAGTTCAACATTCGCTACTACATGTTTGCGCTAGTGTTTGTCGTCTTTGATGTGGAAACGGTGTTTCTGTATCCCTGGGCGGTGGCCTTCAGTCAACTGGGGCTTCTGGCCTTTGTAGAAGCGCTGGTCTTCATTACAATTTTGGTTATCGGACTGGTTTATGCGTGGCGCAAAGGAGCACTGGAATGGTCATGAATGCTGAGAATTCAACCACGGAATTGGTTGGTAAGGGATTGGTTGTTAAGGGGTTGACGGGTCAGGCTGTGGTGATGAACCCAGTCGATCGTCCGGCGGTCACTCAAGAATTATCCGAAAATGTCGTCCTGACCACGGTCGATGATCTTTACAATTGGGCGCGCCTATCGAGCCTATGGCCGCTGCTATATGGCACGGCTTGCTGCTTTATTGAGTTTGCGGCGTTGCTTGGATCGCGCTTTGATTTCGATCGCTTTGGTCTTGTGCCTCGATCGACCCCTCGCCAAGCGGATTTAATCATCACCGCAGGCACCGTCACGATGAAGATGGCCCCGGCGCTGGTGCGGCTGTATGAACAAATGCCCGAACCGAAGTACGTCATTGCCATGGGAGCCTGCACCATTACAGGCGGCATGTTTAGCGTGGATTCGCCTAGTGCAGTGCGCGGGGTGGATAAGCTGATTCCGGTGGACGTGTATCTGCCCGGTTGTCCGCCACGCCCGGAGGCGATCATTGATGCGATCATTAAATTGCGCAAGAAGATTTCCAACGAATCGATTCAGGAACGGGGCTACCAGCGCCAAATCCATCGCTACTACAGCACCGCCCACAACCTGAAGCCCGTTGCGCCTGAGGTCACGGGTGAGTATCTCAAAGCGGCCACTCGTCAAGCGCCTCCCGCTGAACTTCTAGAATCGATCGGGCTTCCCGTCGGCGAACTTGCATCGGTCAAACAGGAGGCATAAGGTCATGGCAGATGAGAAAAAAGCAGTGAAGACTGCCGAGGACGCGGGGTCTATTACTGTTCAACCGGGAACGGTTTCTAAGTGGTTGACCTCGCAAGGGTTTGAGCATGAGTTTCTGGGGCTGGATGCATCCAACATTGAGCTGATTAAGGTTGATGCAGCTTTCTTAGTTCCCTTTGCAACAGCCCTGTATGCCTACGGGTTCAACTGTTTGCAGTGTCAGGGCGGTTACGATTCGGGTCCTGGCGCAGACTTAGTTAGCTTTTACCATTTGATCAAAATCGAAGATAACTGCACTCAGCCTATTGAAGTTCGGTTAAAGGTATTTTTGCCTCGATCGAACCCTATTGTGCCGTCGGTGTACTGGGTCTGGAAGGGCGCAGATTGGCAGGAGCGCGAGACGTTCGACATGTATGGGATCGTCTACGAAGGCCATCCGGGGTTGAAGCGGATTTTGATGCCGGAGGATTGGGTCGGCTATCCGTTGCGCAAAGATTATGTGTCGCCTGATTTTTATGAGTTGCAGGATGCTTATTAAGGATTAGACCGCACACTTTATAGATTGAGAAGCCCGCGATCGTATTGCGGGCTTTTTGTGTTGTGGACGGGGTTGCATCATATGCAGATAACCTCATGCCGATCGGGGTGTGGCAAGTTGTTGTTTGAGTCCGATAATCTCTTCGCGCAAGAATTTATTTTCGACAGTAATTTGCTGGAGGCGTTGGGCGCTGAGGGCTAGTTCGGCGATCGCACGATCGACCTGCGTTTCGAGTGCTGCAAGATTGGGCAATGGTGCTTGAGTTGCCGTAAAC
Source organism: Synechococcales cyanobacterium (assembly GCA_043764895.1). Lineage (GTDB taxonomy): Bacteria > Cyanobacteriota > Cyanobacteriia > Leptolyngbyales > Leptolyngbyaceae > JAAFJU01. The sequence goes on from JAYUJY010000218.1 coordinate 6,334, forward strand.
ATTGCGGCTTCGGCAGCGTCTTTGGCGGCGTACCACTCGGTCAGTTGAGCCTTTTCTTGTATGGTTAGTGGCTCATTAAGGGTGTCACGATTGTGTAGTTGCATTCCAATCTCATCACTAACCATTAAGGCGGCTCCTCTCACGATGGGTTTTGTTTTATTTTAGCTTGCATCGGCTGATAGCGTCTGATTAGCGGGCGTCGTCCTCGCGACTAGCGGAATGCGGTCTACAAGCCGATCGATCGCAATTGCCACATCAACTGTCACACTTGCACAACTGGCACATAAAGTGGCACAAATTGTGATTCATATCACCGATCGATCAACCCTCCAAACCCTGTCTCAGAGCTGTTTCCGGAAAATCAGGACAAAACCTAGACAACCACTTTCAAAACTGCCCTACCCCCTTAGAAATACATTAAGACTCCTCCGTAGGTAAAGGGGTGCAATACCCGAGAGAATCCATCATGACCACTGCCACACCCACGCTCCATGTAACACCGACGGCGCAATCTACTCAATCTGCTGAACGCTCCGAAGTCATGGCTGTTGCGGGTAACTATTCCGATTCTCAGACGACCGATCGCTCAAACCTCACCGAACTGCTGGAAACCGAACTCATCCAAGCCCTCAACATCACAAATAACAGCCAAACCTTCGCCATCACCGATCGCATTGCCATTGAAGTCGATCGGATTTGCGAAAAAAGCACTCGCATCCAAGCCTCCGGCGAAATCACGACCTGGCGGCTCACCCTCGCTCGCTACCGTCTGGAAAAATGCATTCATTTTTATAAGCTCGGCTCCACTCGGGGACGCAATGATTTGCACAGCACTCTCAGCAGCATGGTCTATCGTCCGATCGCCCCAGCCCACCTCCAGCTCAACTTCCAAGGACGCTACACCCTCATCGAAGACTTCATGCAGGGATTCTACACCGAATCCCTTAGAGCCTTCCGCCGCGAAAACGTCCTAGCTGAGAACTACCAACCCAAAACCAAACTTCAACTCGCTGAATACATGGCCTTCAGCGAACAATATGCCAAGCGCCGCATCAACCTCCCCGGCTGCAATAGCCAGCAGCTCATCATCCTGCGTGCCCAACGCTTTGCCAACCGCCAGCCCAACGAAATCGCCGTCGATATCGAAACGGCCATGGACTCGGGCCGTGACAACGAATCGGAAGCCTATGGATCCTCCGCACCCATTCTCAAAATGATTCGCGAACAAATGGTGACGGGCGGCGGCTCTGAAACGGGGGAAGATGGACTTCGCGATCGGATCATCCAGGAACTTGTATCCTACCTGAAGGCGCAGGAACAGCAGGATTGCATCGACTACCTGACCCTAAAACTCCAAGACCTCTGCGTCACCGAAATCGACGACATCTTGGGCCTGAGTTCTCGCCAGCGCGACTATCTCCAGCAGCGTTTCAAATACCACATCGAAAAATTTGCCCTATCCCAAAACTGGAAAATCGTCCACGAATGGCTCGGCGCAGATTTGGAGCACAACTTAGGGATGAAATCGCAGCTATGGGCTGAATTTTGCACCAAGCTGACTCTCGATCAACGAGATCTTCTCGATCTCAAGCAACAAGGCTACGACGACACCCACATTTCAAAAACCCTAGGCTGGACCCTCAAACAAGTTCAAAAACGATGGACCAAAGTATTAGAATCCGCATGGCAAGCCCGCAACCAATAAAACCCACCCAAAATTTACCCCATCCAAAATCCAAAAAAATTGCACCCCAAGCCAGCCCAAAAAGCTGGTTTTTTTTTACACTTAATGATCGCTCCTAAGACGAATATTGAAATAAATCAAGACGATAGTTCAACTCTCGTTTTCCTAAAATATGATGAAGTTGAGTCAGCTCTAGGAACGAAGCATGAACATCATCCCCCGTCAACGGATATCCGGGAGAAACGGGAAGCCAATGGACCAAAAGCAATTGTCCATCAGGGTTCAAACGATCGACAATTCTCGATCGCGCTATTTTTAAGTCTTCCAAATTCCAATAATAGCCCACCTCTGACAAAACAATTAAATCAAATTTTTCATCAGGATAGGCATCCGGAAACTGCATGATTTGAAACCGGACATGGGGCAACTGTTGACACCGATCGATCGCCTGCGCCTGTGCCTGTTCAGACACATCAATCGAGAGCAAATTATCACAGTAGTCAGCCAGTTTTTCGGTCAAAACACCGATCGAACCCCCAATCTCAAATACTGAAGGATAACGGGGATTCGGGAGTGCTGCGATCGTGGCTTCATACTTTTGAGCTTCGTATTCGCTGCTCGCAAATTTCCAAGGATCTGGATCGTTTTGATATAAAGATTCAAAGTATTGAGGCGGCAAAGATTGGGGTGAATTCATCGGATTTCCTCAAAGTATAATTCCCAGGGCTGCGCAAAATTAGCGAGCATTTCGAGCGTCAAACAAAATCCTTTCGGGTCATCATCAATCAAACAAGTTGTCTGAGAACGATAGGCCGCGATCGCCCGTTGCTTGAGCTGCACCGTATCCGAAATATCCAATCGCCAAGATGCGATCGCCACATCAGAAGCCTGACGCTGTGCCATATCCCAGTCCCAAATAGGGTATTCAATGACGCGCAAAACCGACGTAAAAACGCAATTAACCTGATGTAAGGCACTATGAATCAGGTGCCACGTCGCTCGATGATCCGGATGAGGATCGAAGCGCCACGGCACAAACACAACCGACGGAACCACTGCCGCTAAATAGTCACAGCATTGCGCTAGGGCTATCCCAAACTCTACGGTTTCACGCACAGGCAACGCTCCGTCAGGCAGTCCAAGGAACGTGATTTGAGACGCATCAACCCCCAACACATTCATAGCGCATTGGGTCTCTGATTCACGGAGCGCTTTGAGTTTGGGAGCGGGATAGGTTCTGGAATTTGGGTGAGACTGGGTTCCATCGCTCATGACGAGTACCTGCACGGTTAGCCCGATCGATCGCAATGCCGCGATCGCCCCTCCACATCCAAGCGTTTCGTCATCAGGATGGGGCGCAATCACTAAAATAGGTCCCGCTAAAACAGCCCCAGTCGCAATCGTCTGAATTGAATGGAGGGGCGATCGAAGCGGATCGTCTAGGGGCGATAGCCTAAGGATTTGATTAGCAGTTTGATTAGCAGTTTGATTAGACATTTGATGATTCATGCCAGAGCGATGAAATAGGATTGGGACTGGAGAATGCAACATGGCCGACCGATTGAAGCGTTGCATCAAACCCTGGTTGACGCAGATAGAGTGTCAGATCTCGAATAATTCGTTCCATTGGATGCGGCGGTAATAATCCTCTTGTTCCGATCGATCGCTCGCAAAGTTGAATAATATCCATACAAACTTGTTCAATCACCGTTCGCGCCATATTGACATAGTTCACTAAGTAATCGGGAGAATGTTTAGAAGATAAGTTTAATCCTGACTTAGATTCTGACGGATGAGGCGAACCTCCAAAGGTAGGGTCATAAGCTGCAATCAAATCAGCGGCTCCTTGCAACCAAAGTTTGCCACTTTCAAGGGCGATCGTCATCTGTCCCATGCGAGTTTCTTGATAGGAATCATTCGATCGGCCTAGGCTTTTGAGATAGTAATGAGTGGCATCGACTAACGCTTCTGCACCGCCCAATTGTACGGCTGCAAACCGAATGGCTCCTCCACTTAACCAAGGCTGCCGTTCATAGTCTTGAGGCTGACCAATTAAGTCCATCGCCGTCAGTTCAACACCGCTAAAGTTAATTTTACAACTCGCCGTGGCTTTCATTCCCAGAGGCTGCCACCCGCTTAAGTCACTCTGCGTTAACACCTGATCCATCGGCACTACGCACATTTGCCAATCTTTGCCCAACCGCCCATTCACAAAGGGACGTTCCACATAACCCGCCCCCGAACAAAACGTTTTACTTCCTTTTAATGAGTACTGCCCGTTGTCTAAAGGAACGATTTGAACGCCATCATTTGCCTCAGCATTCCAGACTCCAAATATTTTATGACGATCGCACACGTCCTCGGCGTAGTGCTCAATTTGTTCCTTGGACCCAAACGTTTGAATAAGCTGAAGTGCATTCACATGTCCTTCAAAGATGCGCCCCACGGCTAAGTTTCCCCAGCCCATTAATCTCAACAGCAACAGCACCTCATTCATTAAACTAGAATTAACGCCCAACCCTAAGCCACCCCACTGTGGCATAAGCGGCACCGTGAGCAATCCAGCCTCTGCAATCAATCTAAATTCTTCAACCGGAAACGTGCCATGACGATCGATCAAACTTGCATGAGCAGCGCAATACTGAGCAATTTCAGTAGCCGATGCAAACACTTTTTCTAGCCTTTCAGTTTGAGGAGAAGACTGCTGAAAACCAGCATAGGATTGACCTCGTTCCCGAAACAGAATTTTAGACTCGTGGCTCATCATAATCATGGGTTACACTCTTCAAATTAGGCCGTTTATTCTCATTTCTAGGGGCAGATTGAGAGCGGTTTTTCTCGATACAGCAAGTTGGTTCGCCGTCGTAAACTTGCGATCGCTTGCTCTAGTTCAACCAATCCCCAGCGCGCTTTCCAGATTCCTTCTTGGGCTTGTTTGTGGTCTATCTGCTCCAGCAAAAAGCCAACGGTTTGGGATTGTTTCAGTTCATCCAGCAACCACCGTTCTGCAACCCCCAGAGCGATCGCCACAGATCTTACATCGGCCATCTGAATCTGGTCGCCACTTAAACCTTGCTGCCACAATACTCGAATCTGCCTTCGAGCCTGAAACCGCGTTTCTATCTCGCCCAATGACTCAACAAATAGCGACTGCTGATGCCCCATCATTGACCACTGCGCTAACAGGTTTGCAAATCCAATGTCCGTACGCCCGATCGATCGAGCAGACGTGGTTACGCTCACCCGTGGGCTATGACGAAATTGGGCATTTGCTCGAACCAACGCGGTGCAAAATGCCACATCTTCAGGGGTTCGTACCGCAGGCATTCCACCCGCCTTCTCGTAGATTTCAGCGGTTACGGCCAAACTCGCCCCATAGTTATGATGATGCCGAGGCCAATGATTACGGGGATCCCCATCAATATAAGCTTCTAATTTCACTTTTAAGTGATGGTAATAACCGCTTCGTAAATAACGCGATCGCACCTGTGAACTCAACTGAGAAAGACTCTTGCGATCGGTCATAATTCGTCCGGCCACGACATCCGCACCTTTGTAAACTTCGTCTAGCGTAGCGGCAATCCAGTTGGGTGAAACCTGCGTATCGCCATCAGTCGAAGCGATTACACCTCGCCTTCGGTTGACCCTCATAAACCGTTGATAAGCATCATCCATTAACATTTGCCGGACTCGTCCGATGTAGGCTTCGGTCGAATTTAGCGTGCGTTCTGCCACATGCAACTTGAACTTTGGATGTTGCTGGCCAAACCGCCGTGCGATCGAAGCTGAATCGTCTGTGCAGTTATTGGCGAATACAATGACTTCGTATCGCCCCAGATTCAGTTGTTTGCCATGCAAGTCTACTTGATACAATAAAGCATTCAAGCAGGATTCTAGAAGTTCTGCTTCGTCACAAACTGGGACAATTACACAGACTTCACAAGTGGATGTCATCGGCGTATCAACTAAGACATCCCGAGCAGTCAACAGATCGGCTAAAGGACCCGCTAACGAGTCGGTCACGAGTCTTAATCGGTGACGGCTCTTTTGGGCTGTAAGAGTGCTAACCATACAATATTTACTTTTATTAAAAACTAAGGCCAACATGCCACAATCAAGGTGACAAAGCCAAGAATAAAGCTGAAGGAGTAATTTACCCCTCTCACAAAGGTCGTATTTTCAAGTTTACAAATGTACTTCTAAAGAGGTTAGCGATCGATTATCCAGACCGTCTACTTTAACAAAAACTCCTGCACAAACATCACCGTTGAGTAAAACTCATAATCCACATTCTTCTTTTTTCCAAAGCCATGCCCTTCGTCCTTTGCCATCAAAAACCATACCGGAGTTCCATTTTGCTGCACCCGTTTTACAATCTGCTCAGCCTCATTGAGCGGCACACGCGGATCATTTTTTCCATGCACCACAAACAAAGGCGATCGAATTTTGTCCGCCTGAGACAACGGCGAAATTTGGGTGAGAAAGTCTCGCATCTTCGGTTCGCGCTCGTCGCCATATTCTACCCGACGCAAATCTCGACGATAGCCTTCAGTTCGCTCTAGAAACGAGACGAAATTAGAAATCCCCACCACATCGATCGCGCCTCGAATCCGATCGCTATATTTCACCGCCACCGCCAACGACATATAGCCGCCATAGCTTCCGCCCGTGACCAAAATGCGATCGGCATCGAGATTAGGCTGCTGCTTAATCCAGTCAAGCAACGCCCCAATATCTTTGACTGAATCTTCCCGTTTGAAGCCATTATCTAGGGTTAGAAAGGTCTTGCCATAGCCGGACGATCCGCGAACGTTCGGATAGATGATAGCGACGCCCAATTCATTTAAATAATAGTTGTTTCGGCCTAAGAAATAGGGCTTGGCCTGCGCTTCGGGTCCACCGTGGATGTCAATAATGACCGGACGTTTGCCTTTGAATTTCCCTGTGGGTGGGCGGTAGAGAAATCCTGAAATTTCGAGAGTGTCAAAACTTTTCCATTTCACCAACTCCGCATTTGAAAAGCGATCGGTGGCAATACCTCCCGTTTCGCTCTCGGTCCATCGGGTCAGCGTTTGGGTTTTGAGATCCACAGAGTACACATCCGCCGCTTGAGTCGCTGATAAGAACGTCAGCCCCAACTCCGCATTTTGGCCTATGGCGCTAGGCCGCCAACTGATTCCGACGATCAATCCCGACGGAAGTGTAGGCAACTTCAGTATTTTCCGCGTCGCTGTATCGAGCACCCGCAAACGGTTTACCCCCGCTTCGTTGGTCACAAAGGCCAAATATTTGCCATCTTTCGAGAGTTCAATGTTCTCCACGTCCCATGGAATATCTGCCGTCAGCACCGTAGAAATATTGGTTTTAAGATCGACATAGGTCAGGCGTGAAAACTCTGAATCTCGATCGTTCACACTATACAATCCCTTCCCGTCAGGACTCAGTACCGCATCTCCGTAAGCAACCTTAACACCCGTCTGCGGCGGGCTAATCTGCGTTTTTACGCCTGTGGTCAGGTCAACTGTGACCAAATTGCTTTCATTGGCAGACCGATACTCGATCGCAAGCAAGGTCCGATCGTCCGCCGACCAGTCCAGCACGCCCCATCCGCCCCCCGTTGCCTTCGCCACCAATCGATCGCTCTTCGGGTCCAGCGGATTGACGACATAAAAATCATTATCTTGCCCCGTCCGGCGGGTGGACGTGTAAGCCATCTGGTCTCCTTTATTCGACCAAGTGCCCCGACTATTGCGCGATTTACCATCGGTCAGCAGCGTCGCCGCCCCTGTCTTTAGGTCATAGCGAAAATTTTGGCTAAACTCATTTCCACCAATATCTTTACTAAAAACAAAATGCCGCCCATCTTCCGGAACATAGCTCGCCCCCGAAATTCGTTCCGGGTAGAAGGTCAACTGTTTCCGCATTCCCCCCGGCATCGCCACCTGATGAATCTGCGCCACATCCCCAAAGCGCGTCGAAATCAAGATTTCCCGCTTCGTCGGATGCCAGCTCTGGAGACTCGCCGATCGAAAGTTGGTGTACTGATTGACCCGTTCCACCAAGGAGAGCGGAATCGGCGGAATCCCTTCAGTAACGAGGTTCTCACGGGTTTCGAGCTGCGCCTCGGGCGTTTGGGCGATCGCCGCGCGAGGGGTTGCAACAGGCATAACGGCAGACGTCACAGCAGCAAGAGCCAGCGCGGTTCGGAAAAGGCGATCAAAACGCATAGGGACAGGGGAATCGGGGGGAACACTGCATTAGAAATCATATCAGCGATATCCGATTCGCCTCAATTTGCCCGGTTCCATTCTCTCGAAATTAACCCTGGATCGAAGACTTTCTGCGATGAATCTATTGTTTTCTGTCAATTGTCGATCTTTTTTGCGAAGATCAGCTCTGGGAAGTCGTGATGTCACGGTTCAACTGCACGCCTTCTACAGCACTTCATTGCTACGCTTTTAGTTCTCACTACTATTTTTCGGATACCGAATTACTACCGACCTTTAATATGCAACCTGATTCCAGCACCTCGACCCATCCAGTTCAGAGCATCGGAGGATCGTCCAACGGCCAAGGATTCACAAAGTCATCCTCGGCAGAAACAGCTCATGGGACGAATGGCAACGGTTACGGACAAGAGTATCGAATCCGATCGCCTTACGAAATGCTGCGATCGCCTGAGCAGGAGCACAAACTCGAAGAATTCCGCACAACGCTCGATCGGCACCGAGGTGAACGGCAGGTCGTTATCCTTCAAGACTTTCCGGATCCGGATGCGTTGTCCTCTGCTTGGACCTATAAGCTAATCGCCCAAAAATTCGACATCCTCACCGATATCGTCTACGCCGGAACCCTCAGTCATCAAGAAAACATCGCCCTCGTCAAGCTCACGGGCATTCCCCTCCAACGTTGGCCCATCCAGTCCGTCAAGACCAAAGACCTCTCAATTTACAAAGGCTGCGTCTTAATCGACAACCAAGGCAGCACCAGCCAACTGATGGGCGCGATGAAGGATGCGCATATTCCCATCACCGTCATCATCGATCACCACAGTCTCCAAGACGATCTCAGCGCTGAATATGTCGATATTCGGACTCACACCCGCGCCACGGCGACGATTCTGACGCAGTACATCCAAGCGGGCCTCATCAAACTCGACGGCAACATCACCGAACACGTTAAATGTGCCACGGCGCTAATGCACGGGCTGAGGTCTGATACCAATCGGCTGATGCAGGCTCAGGAGGAAGATTTTCTTGCGGCTGCGTATTTAAGCCGATATTGCGATGCTCAGCTCTTGAATGCGGTCTTACAGTCCTCTCGATCGCGCCCCGTTATGGATGTGATTGAACGATCGCTGAAGAACCGCATCGTCCATAACAATTTCTCGATCGCGGGCGTGGGCTACCTGCGTTACGACGATCGAGACGCTATTCCCCAAGCCGCAGACTTCATCGTCACCGAAGAGAATGTTCACACGGCGGTGGTCTATGGGATTGTCCATGACGAGGATGAAGAAGTGGAAATGGTCGTCGGGTCATTGCGCACCAACAAAATCACACTCGATCCCGATGATTTCTTAAAGGAAGCCTTCGGTCAGGATTCTCAAGGGCGATTCTTTGGCGGAGGACGAGCGCAGGCGGGGGGATTTGAGATCCCGATCGGTTTCCTCTCCGGGTTCGCCGAGAACAACGACTACGCCAAACTCAAGTGGAGCATCTACGACGCCCAAGTCAAACAAAAGCTGCTTCGTCTCGTCAATCCAGAACAAAACTATCCCAAAGGCGTGAATTAATCTCGTTGGGTTTGGGGCACGGCGAGCCATGCCCCTACAGATCCGGGTTCTAGAGACTGTAGGGGCATGGCCAT
>JAYUJY010000219.1:0-3617 GCA_043764895.1 Synechococcales cyanobacterium
CCTTCAACTGATTCATCCTCTAAAATTCCCCACAATTCTTCGTCCGTTGGAACGGCAGCGGAGCTAGTGTTCTTCCCATTTGTTAAAGCTACATTTTCATCTAGCATGTCTATTCCCTCAACTTATTTTTTCATGTTGCCAGGAGTGTAATCTCGCATTCCATAAATCTCTAACCCCGACGACCGCACCTGATACACAGCACGTTGCAGCGGTGTCGTCACATCATTAGACGGCGGCGTGTCGATCGCACGAATAAAGATCTCTTTATTAAATGGAACCGTGATACCTTGCGGATTCCCAGCCGCGATCGTCACTAGGTTCGCGATCATGTTGACTTTCCATTGACCCTCACCAATCTTTTCCGGTTCCGATAACGTTTGCGGAACCAAAATAACCTGTGCCTGTCCCGTAAAGGCTTCTGCCACCATCAGTTCTGAAATTCCCTGGAGCGCCGATGCTCGGAAGTCCTCGGACAGCGCAAAGCTCGATTGCCAGGTCGAAGTTGATACCCGACGTTCTGTTTTATTCGGGAGGCGAATTGCAATGCCTGCATCAGCCGTTTGGATAGTTGGCTTATCCACTGTCGGTGGCAGTTTTCCTGAGGCTGAAAGGAGCATCGTCAAAGTGTCGATCGTGAACCGTCTGATCACGATCGGCGTTCGCTCTTTCGATTCCATTGCATTCGTTACGATCGATCGGCCATCTACTGTTTGCACCAAACTGGGCGGCGCTTTCTGTGATAGCCGATTTAGGGAAGCCCATAAACCCAGTAGGATCAAAAGATTTAGAATTCCTAAGGCCAAAGCGCCAAATACAAACATTCCAAAGAGATTGAGATGGCTGACATTTCCTTTCTGGCGTTGAGTGCGACGAATCGCATCTATTTGTTGCATGATTCATGTCCTATTTCAAATTAACAAACCCGACCGTTGCGACACGAATGATTGTAGAAATGCCTCCGGTGATGCCATTAAAAATTGCCATCCCTCCACCTGCGGCCATTCCTAAAGCCATGATGGGTGCAAATAATCCCAACATAATGCTGGCTGGAAGCATTTCGGTTGGTCCGGTGTTGTAAAGAGTGACAGCAATCAATCCGGTGATGACGTTCAAGCAAAGTTTACAAATACCGACACTCCAAAAGGCCGTTAACCAGGCGTAGATAGGTTTCGCTCCAAATGGTAATAAGGACGACCCAAGGGCGATCGGTCCCATCAATCCTGTCAGCAACATTGAGGCTTCAACGAGTCCTTGAAAGGCTGCTTGAGAGGCCATCAAAATCGTTTGAATCAGAATCACCATCGGCATAGATTGCGCTCGTAAATACATCCCCACTCCTGCACCTGCCGCGTCCAGCCCCGCTTTAAGAGGGTTCTGAGCCACCGTTCCGGCGTAATCTTGAAGTCGTTGTCCCCAGGCTCCGATGACTTCTTGGGTCGAGACCTGGGACAGTAAGGATTGCGCTTTAGATTTGACTTGGAGTAGGCAGAGTTCGAGTTCGTCGTTGGTCCGTTTATCGTCACACTCCTTCTGTAATGTGCCGAGTTGAGCGGATTTTTGGTTATAAATCGCAAGTTGGTCGAGAACTTTTTGGGTATCTAATCCAGCGGCGGTCGTCGTGAGAATACTGCTGTTCACCTCATTGATGTAGCTACGCATTCCCAAGGTCAAGCTGGAAAGAAGTTGTCCGTTGTTAGTCAAAAACACAACGACGACGATCGGCCAAATCAATTCCGCTAGCGGACGATTTGACGTGTCATCAATCATTCCTTTCGCAAATTGAAGGATAAACAGAACCAACACGAAGCCTGCGATCGTTAGTCCCAAACGCGCCATGATGCCATACAGTTGGCCGGACATCGCGAGTTCCCAACTCTTATCCCAAGCGGCGATCGTGGCTCTCGTCAACGTCTCACTCGCATTTGCCGAGAGTCCCTCCAGACTCGGCAGTTGATTGAGACCTGGTGGCAGTGGAACGGTGTTTGGATTAGGCGGTGGAAGTTGAGAGATGAAAAAAGCGGCTTGCATTCCAAAACCTCCTAACGCGATAGTCGAAATCCATTGCTAAAACTCAGCAACATTGTGTCCGCTTGCGATTCCAATAGTTTTCGTTGTCGATCGCCTTGGTTTCCCTGATTGATGTCACTTAGATTCACATTCGCGACTGCTTGACCCACCTGGACCGATCGGAGTGACACCGCTTGATCACCATTGATGGCTGAGATTTCCTTGAGCTGACCCGACTGCTGGGCTTGCTGATTAGAAAGCTCTGAGAGTTCGGACGACACCGATGCTAGCTGGGTTGAGTTCCCGCCGAGCTGGGTTGACACCCCCGCTAGAATGTTGGCCAATTCTCCCGTTTGTTCGGCTTGGAATTTCACGACATCTTGAGTCGAGATAGCAGACTTTGCTTTCCCGGCTAGAGAAACGGCGCTAGAGGCAGAAGAGGTCGATTTTTGCGCAACTTGAGCAACGCTTTGAGCGGCTTGGATGGACTTTTGGGCCGCTTGAGCAGATTTCTGAGCTGACTGTCCTGAGGCTTGGCTTAATTGTCCAACACCGCCGATCGATTTGGTGATCGCCTCCATGGCTTTGACATGGCGGTCCTGAGCATCCTTACCCAGAACAGTGTTATTAAAATCCAGCGTGGTTTTAAAGGTGATTTGTCCGGGCTGAAGCGTCGCTAAATTAATCCCGCTAAAGGGGAGAATAGCGGCTGTATTCTTACTATTCTTTGCCCCGCTCAATGCCTCATCACGAGATTTAGCATAATCAGGCAGGCCCAGCCCTCCGGTGTTAGATTTCATTGCGCTGGTCACATGGGAAAGCGTGTCACCTAATCCGGGATCCTTGGGTGTTCCCTCCGCAGTCTTAGAGCCGCCTGTGACATTGCCGATCGCCTCACCGATCGCACTGGTCGCCATTTTGATAAAGCCCTGAAGATAGTTCTGTAAAATAGAGACCAGATCCCCACCACCACCAGAGCTACCACCGCCACCGCTGAGAACACCGCCCAGGTCTCCACCCTTTAAAACGCCGCCTAGGCTCCCACCGCCTAAAATGCTGCCCAGGTCTCCACCCTTTAAAACACTCCCTAATTCTCCGCCGCCAAACAGACCTCCCGCACTGGAATCACTACCCAACGGGCCACCTGAATTTCCTAAAATATTTCCTAATCCACTCAGATCTGGATTGCTTAACCCTGGTAAGCCACCACCAATAGGATTAAAGCCACCTGTGATTTGCGCTCTCACTGATGCGATCGGAATTGCCAATACAAACGCGATCGTACAGGGAAGTAGTTTTCTTATCGTAATTTTTGACATCCTAAAATACTCCTTATCATGGGTTAGCTGAAACTCAAACCACTGAAGCAGATTGACGATCAATCACTGGAGGTTCCAAAGGCCGTCCATTCTTTAGTGAACTCACCAACTCTCGCCCAAACGAGGCGATCGCCTTCAGTGGCTGGTCTGGATACTTCTGAAAAAAGGCATTGCGGCACTCTGTTTCATTCGGATTATTCGCCACAACGGCAAGCAATTCAGGGCTTGGATAGTAGCGGGCATAGGTTGTCCGGTTGCCGTCGTCTACCAACCATTGCGAATACATTTCAG
>JAYUJY010000220.1:0-3573 GCA_043764895.1 Synechococcales cyanobacterium
ATCCCTGTCGCTTCAGCCTTCGACGGGTCAGAATCAGTTGCAACTCATCCCATTCAGTCGGGTCTACGCCGTAAATCCTGAGCTTCTCGCCTTCGTGGCCCTCTGACTTGTTAGACCAACAGCGTTGCTTGACGGGGACTCCAAGTTGTTCTAGAAGTTGGTGGGCGATCTGAACGTCGGCCATCGTGTCAGTAATCGTGAAATTGAGTGCGGATTTGATTTCTTTACGATGTCGTTTGGCGCAATCGCCCAGTTCAACGAGATCATGCTTCGTCCAGGTCCGATCGCGGTCCATAAAGGCATTCAGTCCTAGATATTCCCGCATCTTATACTGAAGGGTCGAAGTCCCGATATCCCAAGCACAAAGCCCTTTACCCCAAGCAACTTGGCGCTCTAAACCCTTCAAATCGCGTTCTTGGGATAGACCGGGTTCTAGTTGATTTTCGAGGGCGAGGAGTTGTTGTCGCCGCCTGCCTTGTTTATCCTTGAGGACGACTTCGGGGGTAAGTTGTTCTTCAGTGAGTGTGTAGAAGTCGGCGAGAATCGTTTTTTCTAGGCTGAGACGTTCTTGGGGTGATAGCGATTCTTGGTTTTCTAGAGCGACTCTTTCACCTAGAGAAAGCATGGGGGCTTGGACGATCGCCTTGGCTTCGGCTTCTTTGAGTTCCCGTCGAATGGTTTTGAGTTGTTCTTGGGCGATGGGATCGGTTTCGAGATCGATGACTTTGACTTGGTTGCCTTCGTAGCGCAGTCGGACTTTGAGGGCCGATCGTAGATTCTGCATCGATCGGTGAGTAGACGCTGAAATCCTAGCCCAGAGATTGAGATGTGGATCGCCTTGCCAATCATAATCGGTTAAATTATCTTGGGCGTCTGGGGTGAGATCGTTCCAGAGTAGATTTGAGATGGCTTGAGTGCGTTGTTGGAGAGCGGTTTTGATCACAAGTGGATTGGTACTATTGGAAACGCCGCCGCGATCGATTCCGCGTTGAGCACACCAAACGGTTCTGGGAATGGGTTGACGAACACGTCCTAATCCTTGCGCTATGTCAGCATCGGGAATGACGCCGTAAAAGATTCCGAAGACTTGATCGAAATAATTGGATTCGATACTCACTCCAGTGGAAAGACTCGGAGTCGCGATGACCACATCCCAAGTGGGATCGTTGGCGAGGAACTGATCGGGGTTAGCAATAAACCGTTGTTCCACTTCATCCCCGCTGGTTTCGGAATTAATGAGTAAGACTTTTGCACCGATTTTTTCGAGTTGTTTTTTAAGGGTCAGACTGCCTGCTTTGGAGTCGATCGTGAGGAAAACACGTTGACGTAATTCGACAGCTTTATTGAGAAGGACGATCGTGCCAGAGGGGTTAGTCGCTTCAACAAAATCGGTGTCATAACCTTTGACTTCGATATCATTGCGGATTAAATAGATTGGTTTTTTAACTTCGCGTAACGATGAAACATAGTCGAGAGTCGCATCGTCCAGATCGGCGTCGGCGAGGATGATCAGTTTAGAGGTTTGGATGATGGCTTTAAGTCGATCCAATAACGCCGCGAGTTTTCCGCCTTTACGACAAGTGGAGCTGAGGAGTAAATGTCGAAACACTTGAACGGCTTCGTCGATGACGAGTGTACAACCTTGGAATTTTGCAGGGTCGATCGCAAGAAGTGCATCCACACAGAAACCAACTCTTAACGTATATCCATCTCCGGCGATGAATTCGCCATGAACTTTATCGAGGTCATTTCGCCAGTGAATATTGAGTCGTTGGCAGAGATTTCGACCGAGACAGACTCGGTGGGTGGCGAGGGCGACTTTGCCTTCTTTGGGTAGATTCGCGGCGATGAATTTAGTTTTGCCCGTTCCTTTAGGAGCGACGATCGCCCAGATGCCATCTTTGGGTAAATGCTCAAGCGAAACAGTAGAGAGATCAGCCGCGTGAACAATTTGAGCGGTGTCGTAGGTCAGTTGACGGCGGAGATATTGTTCGATTTTCCATTCTTCAAAGGGAAGGGCGCGATCGTAGGCGGTTTGAAAGGCTTCAGGACCCCGGTTAACGATGAGGTCATCACATCCTTTCCCGTCTGCGCCGTTCCATTGAATGACATAGACGATCGCCCCGGCTTTGGCGAGGACGGACCCAAATCGAGATAAGGCTTTAGCGACGGCTTGATTCGTTTCGGCGGCGGCATCTTGGTCAAAGGCGAGGTAAACGGGACGACCGGGTTGGATTAAACCTGCTAGATCTGGAATGAGATAGGGGGTGCAAGTTTCGCCGATCGCATCTTTGCTCCTGTAACCCCCGTTAACGCCGTAGAGTGCGATGCCGAGATAGCCTTGAGTGAGGAGGGAAAGACCTTTTTTACCACCTTCAGTCAGGACGATCGGCACTTCGGGTCTAACCTTGAGCCAGTCCCAGACGCTAGATTTTGGGGGGACGAGGGTTTGGTAGCGGTCTTGGATGCGCGATCGGGTTTGTGAGTCTAGATTTGGGAAAAAGGCGCGGGAGCCAGAACCAACAGGCGTTTCATATTTACGGGGGTTTCCTTTCTTAGGATCATCGATCGGGGTTGAGAGTTTGGCTTGCCAGGTAGTGTCGTCTTCGTTTTGGAACAGGGCAGCTTCTAGGGTCGATCGTGCTTGTTGACCAAAGCGTGACATCCGCCAATTCAGCGCGTCATGGATGGGATAGCTGACTTCACCGCCTGCGCTGACTTCGGTGTCTTGAACGATCGTGATGCTGGATCTGAATAAAAGCGGGTCGATCGCGCTTTCTGAGACAAACTCAGAATAAATGCGGTCAGAGAATAGACTAGAGGGTAAGAAACCCTTGGAAACCGTTGGAATACTCATAAATCACTCAAATGCTTGCGCTGTCTTTGTTCCAGATTAAAATCTCGCCATGCAGCAGCTTAGGGATCGCCCGTTAGAGGTTGCGATAACCCTAAAGAACCCCTAGAATGAACATAGCGAATACGTTAGTGGCGCAAACAAAAAGATCGCTTGGTCATTTGATGACAAAACGCGCTCTTGTTAACAGAGTTAAGCAGCTCTACTGAATCGAGTAATCACTGTATCTCCGCCAAGAAATAAGGGTGATTACGTCGATAAAGCGCTAAACCTGTGCCATATTGGCTAATTGTGTATCTACTCGTAGGTACACAATTATGATTTTTTCTTCTTTTTACTTGAAATGCCTCCTTCATGGATAAGTGCTTCTTGCACGGCAGCAATATCCTGCGGTAAAACCTTCAGGAGTGACGCATAAGTGCAAGTTTGCATTGGTGTGATAGTGGGTAGATAGCGACCATTTTCCCAGTGATTCACGGAACTAAGTGAAACACCAATGGCTTTCGAGATCACATTAGCACTGGTGATACCTGCGGAATACCGCTTCCTACGTAACCATGCGCCAAATGCAGCGTAGGGAAACGTAGAATTAATCTCTTCAGAGTCAGGAATCCCTGCTTTGATTGGAGTGTCAGACAGCATCATAGTGGTAAGCTCTAGCTACTTATCACTTCTATTAAACACTAAAACTCGGTAATCGGATCATCAAGATCGATTTA
>JAYUJY010000221.1:0-15515 GCA_043764895.1 Synechococcales cyanobacterium
TTCTCTGGAACCCGGATCTGTAGGGGCATGGCACGCCGTGCCCCAAACCCAACAAAGAGGTTCTGAATACCTGGCTTATTTCCGCAGCAGGGTACTAGGGTCATTTCAAACCATTCCCTGGCCATCGCCAAAGCCTTAAACCCGATCGATCGTCCAACCAATCCCCAAAAGTACACTTAACCCAATTCTTAGAGTCCTAGATCTTTTAGGTATGATGAGGGCGTGAGCACCCCCGAAAGAGAGGCGATTATGCTTCGCACACATAAGGTGAACGGACCTATGACAGTCGCAACTGACCGACGAATGACGCTACAGGAATTCTTGACCTATGACGATGGCACAGATAGACGGTATGAACTTGAAGATGGGATTTTAGTACCGATGGGAACTGAAGCCACAATCAATACGGAAATCGTGATGTTCCTCATCGAAACCTTCTTGAAGGTTGTCTCCCGTAAGCGCATTGGTATCAAGCAACATGTAGAAGTCAGAAGCCGCTACGCTACCGCTCGTGACCCTGACTTAATGGTTCATTCAAAAGATTCAGCAGCGGCGATCGAAGGGTTGCCCCAAGCCTGTCTAAACTATGCTGATCCAAATCCACTTATCGCGATCGAAATTGTCTCCCCTGGTTCTGAAGGCTCCAAGAACTTCAAACGGGATTATGAATTCAAACCTCGTGAGTATGCCGATCGGGGCATCGGTGAGATGTGGCAGATTGACCCCAAACGGGAATGGGTTAAGGTCGGTACCCTGACCGATGGAGAGTACCAGTTCACGACATTCCGGGATGATGAGGCGATCGTCTCTCCCGCCTTCCCCGAATTGGCACTAACAGCGGCTCAAATATTGGGGGCATGATGATGTGTACTAGGGGCGGGATTTTCTGTGTTGAGCTGACACTTCATCCCTACAATGTTGAAGCTCCGCAATGCCGAGGAAGTTGTTTGTAATGCCGCAAACCGATCGCCCAGAGAATCACCAGGATTTGGTGGGGTTTATTTGGAGTATCGCAGATAAGTTGCGGGGACCCTATCGTCCGCCCCAGTATCGGCGGGTGATGTTGCCGATGATTGTGCTGCGGCGCTTGGATTTGATTTTGGAGCCGACGAAGGGTTTGGTGCTGACGAAAGCCGCCCAGATGGAAACGAAGGGCGTGACGGGGGTGACGCTGGAGAAGGCGTTATCGAAGGTGGCGATCGGTGCTGATCGGACGCAGCCGTTGTATAACACTAGCCAATGGACGTTTCAGAAGTTGTTGGGGGATGCGCCGGGGCTGGCGGGAAATTTGGTGGACTATATCAATGGGTTTTCCCCGCGAGCACGGGATATTTTTGAGAAGTTTGAGTTTGAGAAGGAAATCGAGAAGCTGGATGAGAATAATCGGCTTTTTTTAATTGTGCAGGAATTTTGTGGTTCACAGGTTGATCTATCGCCTGTAAAGCTGTCGAATATGCAGATGGGGTATCTATTTGAGGAGTTGGTGCGGAAGTTTAATGAGTCGGCGAATGAGGAGGCGGGGGATCACTTTACGCCGCGTGAGGTGATTCGGCTGATGGTGAATTTGGTGTTTAGCGATGAGCAGGATGTTTTTAAGCCGGGGATTTATAAGAGTATTTATGATCCGACGGCGGGGACGGGTGGGATGCTGTCAGTGTCGGAGGAGCATATTAAGCAGCAGAATCCGGATGCTAATTTGGGCTTGTTTGGGCAGGAATATAATGCGGAGTCCTATGCGATTTGCTGTGCAGATTTGTTGATTAAGGATGAGCCGATCGATCACCTGATTTATGGCGATACGTTGGGGCTAAAGGAGGCGAAGAATAAGAGCAATAATTTCTCGCCCTGTGATGGACATCCGGATAAGCAGTTTCACTATATGTTTGCGAATCCGCCATTTGGGGTGGAGTGGAAGCCGGAGGAGGATTTTGTTAAGGATGAGGCGGAGAATCTGGGCTTTAATGGACGATTTGGGGCGGGGTTGCCACGCATTAATGATGGGTCGCTGTTATTTTTGCAGCACATGATCTCGAAGATGCAAACGGCTCCGAAACAGGGCGGGGATGGGTCAAAGATTGCGATCGTGTTTAATGGTTCGCCACTTTTTACGGGGGACGCGGGGAGTGGGGAGAGCAATATTCGGCGTTGGATTATTGAGCATGATTGGTTGGATGCGGTGGTGGCGTTGCCGGATCAGATGTTTTACAACACGGGGATTTTTACGTACGTTTGGCTAGTGACGAATAAGAAGCCGAAACATCGGGAGGGGAAGGTGTTGCTGGTGGATGGGACGCGGCATTTTCAGAAGATGAAGAAGAGTTTGGGGGATAAGCGCAATGAGCTGTCGGCGGCGCATATTCGGGAGTTGGTGCGGCTGTATGGGGAGTATGAGCCGGATGGGGTGAGTGAGGTGTTGGTGGATGGGCAATGGGTGAAGCGGGTTTGCTCGAAGATTTTTCGGAATCAGGATTTTGGGTTTTTGAAGGTGACGGTGGAGCGGCCTTTGCGGTTGAATTTTCAGGTGAATGCCGATCGCATGGCGCATTTGTGGGAACAGTCGGCGTTTGTGGGGTTGGCGGAGAGTAAGAAGCGGAAGGATGCGGGGACGATTCCCGTTCCGGGAGGCTGCGCCAACGCGGCGGAAGTGAAGGCTGGGGAGGCGTTGCAGAAAGCGATCGTTTCAGTGTTGACTCAGATGGATGGGGATATTATTTATCGCGATCGATCGAAGTTTTTGAAGGTGTTTGATAAGGCGTTTAAGACGGCGAATTTAACGTTGGCGGCGACCGTGCGGAAGGCGGTGTTGGCGGCGTTGAGTGAGCGGGATTCGGGGGCGGTAATTTGCGAGGATAGTAAGGGGAGACCTGAGCCGGATAGTGAGCTACGGGATACGGAGATTGTGCCGTTGCCGGAGGGGATTGGGTTGCCGTTGCCGTTGGGGTATGACGATAAGCAGGCGGCGGGGCATGGGGAGTTGGTGGGGTTGGTGCGATCGCATTGTGAGGCGTATTTGCGATCGGAGGTGTTGCCGCACGTAGCGGATGCTTGGATTGATTATGGCAAGACGAAGGTGGGGTATGAGATTCCGCTGAATCGGCATTTTTATTTGTATCAGCCACCGCGATCGTTGGATGTGATTGAGGCGGAGATTAAGGGGTTGGAGCAGGAGATTATGGCGATGTTGGCGGAGGTGGTGTAACTCGATCGAAATTGTGGACTAAACTGATGTACTAATACATCGAATTTTCTGTTGAAGATGGCAACTCGGATTTATCACATTACTCACATTGACAATCTGGCTTCAATCCTGCGATCGGGGGGATTGGTGTCTACGACTCGGCGATTGAGTGAAGTGATTCAACATACAGACATTGCCCATTCACATATTCAAGATCGGCGCTCGAAGGTGCAGGTGCCCTGCTCGGCTGGTGGGGTGCTGCATAATTATGTGCCGTTTTATTTTGCGCCACGATCGCCGATGCTATTCAGCAATTACAAACGGAATGTGGCGGGCTATCAAGGTGGGCAGCCTCCGATTTTGCATTTGGTTACGACATCAGAGGCGGTGCAAACCGCTAAACTGCCCTGTTGCTTTACGGATGGGCACGCGGCAATGAACTATGCCGAATTCTATGATGATCTGAGCCTGCTGGAAACGACGATCGACTGGAAATTAATGGAGGCCAAGTACTGGTGTGACACGGAGGAGGATCCGAACCGCCAGTTTCGCCGCAATGCGGAGTTTTTGGTGCATGATTTTGTGCCCTGGAGTTTGATGATTGGGATAGCGGTGATGGATGAGGCAATGAAACGACAGGTTGATCAAGTATTGCAAAGTTTTAGTTACAAAACACCTGTTAAGGTCTATCCTAAATACTATTATTAGTACATTTGTATGGTGCATTTGTACTTGGAGACAATCCAAGGTGTTGGGCTGGTCATGATTGAAATTAAGCAAGGTAATCTGTTGGAGGAGAAGACTGAAGCCCTAGTCAATACTGTCAACTGCGTCGGTGTGATGGGTAAGGGGATTGCCTTGCAGTTCAAACAAGCTTTTCCTGATGTGTTTAAGCAATACAAAAAAGCCTGTGATGGCGGTGTGGTAAAGCCTGGACAGATGTTTACGGTGCATACTGGTGAATTGCTTAATCCCCGGTACATTATTAATTTTCCGACGAAGCGACATTGGAAAGGTTGCTCACAGCTAGAGGACATTCAGTCTGGTTTGGTGGCTTTAGTGGCTGAGGTAGAGCAGTTGGGAATCCAGTCGATCGCTGTTCCACCGTTGGGCTGTGGGAATGGGGGGTTGGATTGGGAATTGGTGAAGCCCCTTATTGTGGAGGCGTTTGTGGGGTTGCCGGATGTATTGGTGCATTTGTTTGAGCCGATGGGTGCGCCTGCGGTGGATGAGATGAAAGTAGCGACACAAAAGCCTAATATGACGCGATCGAGGGCACTTTGTATTCAATTGATGGATCGGTATGGGATGCCTGGTTATCGCTTGTCGCGGGTGGAGATTCAGAAGTTAGCTTATTTTCTTCAGGTGGTGGGGGAGCCGTTGAAGTTGGCCTATGAGAAGCATCATCAGGGACCGTATGCTCATGCTTTAAATTATTTGCTGCAACATATTGAGGGGCATTTTATTCGGGGTTATGGGGATGGGACGCAGGCATCGGCGATTCATGTTTTGGATGAGGGCAGGCAGTCGGCGTTGATGGTTCTGGCGGAGGATGAGGAGGCGCAGCGCCGTTTGACACAGGTCAGTGATTTGATTGAGGGATTTGAGACTCCTTATGGGATGGAGATGCTGGCGACGATTCATTGGGTGGCGACGCAGGATGGTCGGGCGGCGATCGATCCTGAGGTGGCGATCGCGTTGGTTCATGCTTGGAGCGATCGGAAACGGCAGCTATTTAAGCCAAATCATTTACGGAAGGCTTGGCGACGGTTGAAGGAACAGGATTGGTTCGTGGCTGCTGACTTTTGAGGGTTTGATTGTTGTTTCGGTATTTTATGATGTTGGAGGCAGTAGTGTGACAGGTGGCTGGAAGTACCCCAGATTTGGGGCTTGCGTCTGTGGATCCGCGTGCGATAATTAAGGCGGTGTGATCTATATAAATTGTGTAAAAGTTCTGACTGCGTATTTAGGGGAGGTGGCCATGACAGAAGTTCAAATTAAGATGGCGGACCTTTACGGTCGATTGGCTACGGCGGGCTTTCCTAAGAAATTTGTGCAGCAGAAAATTTTGCCGGATTGGTGGACAGAGGAAGCTGACCAAGATCCAGATGTGGTTTTGGAAGGGGCGATGTATCTGGCGAATCGGTTGAACGTGAGTGTTCGATCGCTGCTTGATACGGATATGCCTATGGCGTTTGCGCCGACTTGTCAGCCAAAGTTTAAGTTGAAGAATGGGACGGATTTGCAGCGGTTGGCGATTCCGCGTGCGTTGTCGGCGCGGGTTGCGGAGTTGGTGGCTTATGGGTGTAAGCAGCCTTATTTGGGGTTGGAAGAATGGTCGATCGAACGAATTCGTGAACGGATCTTACAATCGCGGGATGCGGTGGATCTGGCTGGCTTTTTGGAGTTTTGTTGGTCGATCGGGATTCCGGTAGTGCATTGTTCGGCTTTTCCGCCCGGTGTGCAGAAGTTCCAGGGGATGGTTGCTTATTATGGCGATCGTGCGGTGATTTTGTTGAGTGTTAAGCAGATTGATTCGACTACTGTGAATTCAGTGCTTGATCGTCACCTTGATTGGGATTGTTTGGGAGATGAAATGGCAGATTATTTGCGATCGATGTTGGGTTTAACCGCCAATCTGATTTGAATCGATGTATAGTTTGGGGCGGGGCTTTAGGAGAAGATCTGATGGCTAAGTTGGCTCCAGATGATGGGTTGTTGAGGGATATTCGCGGCTTGATTGAGGAGGCTCGATCGGCGGTGGCGGTGGCGGTGAATGCGGGGCTGACGATGCTGTATTGGCGGGTTGGTCAGCGGGTAAGGCAGGAGATTTTGCGGGATGCACGGGCTGAGTATGGTTCTCAAATTGTCGCTACACTGTCGCGACAATTACAACAGGAGTTTGGTAGTCGCTTTTCTGAGAAGAGTTTGCGCCGAATGATGCAGTTGTATGAGGTTTTTCCAGAAGAGGAAACAATTGCTCCACTTTTGAAGCAGTTGAGTTGGAGTCATTTTGTTGAGTTGATTCCGCTGTCTGCCCCATTCCAACGTGAGTTTTATGGAGAGATGTGTCGGGTGGAACGCTGGAGTGTGCGAACGCTGCGAAAGAAAATTGATTCTATGTTGTATGAGCGGACGGCGATTTCGCGGCAGTCGGATGAGTTGATTCGATCGGAGCTAGACGAATTACGGGAGGACGATCGCTTGTCGCCAGATTTGGTGTTTCGAGATCCGTATTTTTTGGATTTTTTGGGGTTGAAAGATCAGTTTCAGGAGCAGGATTTAGAGGCGGCGATTTTACGGGAGATGGAGTCGTTTTTGTTGGAGATGGGTGGCGGGTTCACGTTTGTGGCAAGGCAGAAGCGAATTCAGATTGATAGTGATGATTTTTATATTGATTTGCTGCTGTATCATCGGAAGTTGAGGCGGTTGGTGGCGATCGAGCTAAAAACGGGGAATTTTAAGGCGGAGTATAAGGGGCAGATGGAGTTGTATTTGCGATGGTTGGATCGCTACGATCGCGAACCCCATGAGGAAGCGCCGTTGGGGATTATATTGTGCGCGGGGAAGAAACAGGAGCAAATTGAGTTGTTGGAGTTGGATCAGGTGGGGATTCATGTAGCGGAGTATTTGACGGCGCTGCCACCGATCGAGTTGCTTCAGCGGAAGTTACGATCGGCGGTGGAACTGGCGCAGTTGCGGTTGATGAATCGGGATGATGATTGATAAATGTTCGATGAGCTAGACTGAGGAGAGCGAGATGTTGCGAGGTGGAAGTCGATGGCGCAGGTGAGTTTAGAGATTTCTGATGAATTTTTACAGCAGTTTGTGCGAGCTGGGAGAACGCCTGCTGAAGTATTGCGGCTGGTGGTGGCTTCTGGGGAGTGGCAAACTTCGATCGATTTATCACAGCGGTTTGAGATATTGGCGGTAAAGTGGCGAGGGGAAACGGGCCATTTGTCTTTGATGAGTGACATTGTTTTGAATTCGGCTTATCAGCAGATTATTGGGATGGGTAAGCCTGCGATCGGGTTGATTCTGCAAGATCTGAAAAAGCAGCCTGATCATTGGTTTTGGGCTTTACGATCGATTACGGGAGAGAATCCAATTCAGCCGGACGATCGGGGACGCTTGGCGCGGATGGCGGAGGCTTGGTTGGAGTGGGGCAGACAGCATGGATATCAATGCTGCATTGGAGAGAGATCGGCGGTGGATCTGGCGCAGTTGCGGTTGATGAATCGGGAGGATGGGTGATGGGTGGGTATCAGCGGTATGAGGCGTATCAGAATTCGGGGATTGAGTGGCTGGGAGAGATTCCGGCGCATTGGGATGTCAAGCGCTCCAGATTCTTACTCGTCACAAATCCAAGCAAAAATGAAATTCGACTTTCAGACGATGCGCTAGTTTCATTCATTGCCATGGAATCGGTCGGAGAATATGGTGGCTTAGATTTAAGTGTCCAGAAGACTTTAGATGAAATTGGCAGTGGATACACTTATTTTGCTGAACAAGATGTCGTAGTTGCTAAGATTACTCCCTGTTTTGAAAATGGGAAAGGCGCTATCAGCCTTGGATTGATCAATAAAATCGCATTCGGTACAACTGAACTGCATGTACTGAGACCAGATAGAAACTTAAACTCATTATTCCTTTTTTATCTGACGATCTCTTATCCGTTCCGTAAACTCGGTGAGTCGGAAATGTATGGAGCAGGTGGCCAAAAGCGCATTCCAGAGAGGTTTCTAAAAGATCTGAGAATTGCATTACCACCCCTCGAAGAACAAAAGTCGATCGCCCGTTTCCTCGACTACAAGACGGCCCAAATCGACGCACTGATCGCGAAAAAAGCTAGCCTGCTGAAAAAACTGGCGGAAAAGCGATCGGCCCTGATTAGTCAGGCGGTGACTAAAGGATTGGACCCACGGGTGCCGATGAAGGATTCGGGGGTGGAGTGGCTGGGGGAGATTCCGGCACATTGGGAGGTTATGGGGCTTAAACGACTTGCTGACGTGCGTGGCGGTGTGACAAAAGGCCGCAAACTCGGCGATGTAAAAGTCCTAGAATTTCCGTACCTTCGAGTTGCTAACGTCCAGGATGGATATATTGATACTAGTGATGTCGCGACGATCGAGATTCTTCCCGAAGAGCTTGAGCGCTACTCTCTTAGAAAAGGTGATGTTCTGATGAATGAAGGAGGAGATAACGACAAACTAGGCCGAGGAGCTGTTTGGGATGCTCGAATTGCTCCTTGCTTACACCAGAACCACGTCTTTGCGGTTAGGCCACAAGAATCTAATTTGTCTGATTGGATAACCTTAGTAACATCATCTAGCTACGCAAAGTTCTACTTTTTCAGCAGAGCCAAGCAGAGTACAAACTTAGCCTCAATCTCCGCAACTAACATCAAGCGTTTTCCCATAGTTCTTCCACCGATAGAAGAGCGTCTTGAGATTTTAAAATATGTCGCAGCACATGAAAGTAAAACAGGACAGGCTTTTGAAAAGGCTGCTAGTGCGATCGATCGACTCAAGGAATATCGTACGGCCCTCATCACTAATGCTGTTACGGGTGCGATCGATGTTCGCAACGTTCCTATTCCTAACGATCTTCAGGAGGCCGCCTAATGTTTTTGGAAATAAATGTCGATCGCCTCAATCTTGTTTGACTGGGAAATCAAGATAATGGTTGCCTTGATCGCTTCTTCGTTGGGTTTAGGGTTCGGCAAGCCAAACCCCTACATTCTCTGGAACCCGGAACTGTAGGGGCACGGCGAGCCGTGCCCAAAACCCAACGAAAAAACGTTGAATAGTAAGGTTATTTAATCCTATGGACGACTAGCCCGATCGCCCCAATCTTATTTGACGGTTATTTGACTGGGATCCCCTGAGACCGACTTGAAATCGCTCAAACCCTCGCACAGCCCCGAAATCTTATTTGACCAAGAAATTAGCATGAAAACGCTTTATCTCTCGTGGGAAGATCCCCATACACAGGCTTGGTTCCCGATCGGCAAGCTCACTCATGACGGTCGCCTCTATCACTTCGTCTATCTCCAAGGCGCAATTAGTGCTCATGAACAGGCAGGCTTTCAGCCGACTATTTCGTTTCCTGACTTCTCTCAAGAGTATGGCT
The DNA here is from genome assembly GCA_043764895.1 of Synechococcales cyanobacterium. Taxonomy (GTDB): domain Bacteria; phylum Cyanobacteriota; class Cyanobacteriia; order Leptolyngbyales; family Leptolyngbyaceae; genus JAAFJU01. Next base: position 9,311 of record JAYUJY010000221.1, read on the forward strand.
CGTTAGAATTATTTCCGTTGTTCCAAAATCGTCTTCGTCGTAGAAGCCGTCCTGACTACTCAGACTTCATTCAATCCCTCAGCTTACCTCTCGAACAGACTGATCCCATTGTGATCCTGTCTCGAAGTGGTGGTCGTCGTCAGACCGATACCTATGAAGTATTTCCATGTCCAGATAAAAACGAATTGGGTCAATACCAGATTCACTTCTTTTCCCATGGCCTTCGTCATTTTCCAGAGTCTTCTCAGGTTCGTGTACTGACACTTCAACCCGGCGATCATCTTTCCATCCTGCATGATTGCCAAAATACCTATGACAGCCGTGCCCTCATGCTCTGCACCGACGATCGTCACAACGTCGGCTTCTGCCCACGCTATCTCACCCAAGACTTCTTCGAGCTAGTCGAAAAATTCCCCCATAAAGTCCAAATCACCGTCGATCGCATCAACCCCGCCCCACATCCTCTCCAATCCCGCCTACTCTGCCATCTCACTGCCGATTGGGATACCGATTTTCACCCTTTCGGTGGCCCAGAATATCAACCCCTAGTTCAACAATCTGCCGCCGCGATCGTCTAAATCTTGAGCTTAGAATTGGCACCCGGCACAGTAGGGTAAGATCAGTAAACATGAGTCCTTTGTCGAGGAAATGGTTATGAGGTTCAGCGTAACGCTTGATCGCGATGAAGATGGAGTTTGGGTTGTAGAGTGCCCTGGCATTCCGGGTTGCGTGAGTCAAGGTCGGAACAAACAAGAAGCCCTTGAAAATATTAAAGACGCGATCGCCGCTTGTCTACAGGTTCGAGCAGAGCGTGGTATGCCACTGACTCTGGAAACTTCTCAGGTTGAGGTTATGGCATAGTGGCTTCCGCTTTACCTGTAATGAGTGGACGCGAGGTTGTGCGCATCTTTGAGTCGTTGGGTTGGGAGGCTGTGCGACAGGCGGGTAGCCATATAATTATGACGAAGGATGAGGAACTGGTAACGCTTTCGGTTCCTGCTCACCGTGAAGTGGCAAAAGGAACTTTACGAAGTCTAATTCGTGCTGCTGGATTAACTGTAGAGGAATTTATTACTGCTAGTTAGCCCGTAGAACGCGGACTAACGATCGCGTATCTGAAGACTGAGACCGCGATCGTCTGAATCTTGAGTCGCATTTGACTGGAAAATCCTTGGCTCTGAAATCGAATATCTCCATCGCCAAAAAATCCCTGACTTACTCGATCGCACCCTGTATAATTTAAGACAACCGGATTAGCGGCTCCCCCAGCCCGTGCGAGACTCCCCATGCACAAAGAAATCAACTTTGAAGACGAAATCGAACAAGCCCTCGTCACCCACGGCTATACGATCGGCGATCCCAAGCACTACGACCCCAAACTCGCCCTCTTCCCCCAAGACCTCCTCACCTTCATCCAAACCACCCAACCCCAAATCTGGCAACGCCTCACCCAAGCCAACCAAACTCAAGCCCAAACCATCCTCATAGACAGCCTCACCAAAGAACTCCACAGCAAAGGCGCACTCAGCGTCCTCCGCCAAGGCTTCAAATGCTTCGGCAAAACCATCCGCCTCGCCTACTTCGCCCCCAACACCAACCTCACCCCCGAAGCCCTCACCCGCTACCACCAAAACCGCCTCACCATCACCCGCCAAATCCGCACTACCACAGGAGCAATCCCCGACATTATCCTCTCTCTTAATGGTCTCCCGATCGTCTGCATCGAACTCAAAAACCCGATGAGCGGCCAAACCACCCAAAACGTCCGCCAACAATACCAAGACCGCAACCCCAAAGAACCCCTCTTCGCCTTCAAAGAACGCTGCCTTGTCTACTTCGGAGCCGATACCGATACCGTCATCATGACCACCAAGCTCGAAGGCCCCGCCACCACCTTCCTGCCCTTCGATCGCGGCCACAACCACGGCGCAGGCAATCCCCCGGTTCCCAACAACGTCCGCACCAGCTACCTCTGGAACGAAGTCCTCACCCGAGACAGCCTCCTCGACATCCTCGCCCGCTTCATGCACCTGAAAGCCAAAGAAACCACCCTCACCACCACCACAGGACCCAAACGGCACATCAAAGAAACCCTCATCTTCCCCCGCTACCACCAGCTCAACGCCGTCCGTCGCCTCATCCACCACGCCCAAACCCAAAGCTCCGGCCACAACTACCTCATTCAGCACTCCGCAGGCTCCGGCAAATCCAACTCGATCGCATGGCTCGCCCATCGCCTCTCCAGCCTCCACGACAGCCACGACACCCGCATCTTCCACTCCGTCATCGTCATCACCGATCGCCTCGTCCTCGACCAACAGCTTCAAGACACCATCTACCAATTCGAGCACAAAGCCGGAGTCGTCCAAAAAATCGACCAAAACACCCAACAACTCGCCAAAGCCCTCGCCGACGGCACCCCCATCATCATCTCCACCGTCCAGAAATTTCCCTTCATTACCCAAGCGATCGAAACCCTCGAAAAACAAGGCCAATCGATCGCCATCGACACCCAAAACAAACGCTTTGCCGTCATCATCGACGAAGCCCACAGTTCCCAAGGCGGCGAAACGGCGATGGAACTCCGCAAAGTTTTAAATAAAGACGGCATTGAAGCCGCGATCGCCGAGCAAATCCTCGATCTAGAAGAAGACAGTCTCAGCGAAGACGCTCAGAAAAATCTGATTCGCGACCAACTCAAACGCACCAAACAACCCAACATCAGCTTCTTCGCCTTCACCGCCACCCCAAAATACAAAACCAAACTTGTCTTCGACGAACCCGGTCCCGATGGCGCATCACCCTTCGACCTCTACAGTATGCGACAGGCGATCGAAGAAGGCTTCATCCTCGACGTACTGGAAAACTACACCTGCTACAAACGCTACTACGAGTTGATCGAAACCGCCGTCAACGATCCTGAAGTACCCCGCCGCCAAACCGCTCGTGCCCTTGCCCGCTTTGTCGATTTGCACGAATACAACATTCGCCAAAAAGTCGAAATCATCATCGAGCATTTCCGCATTCACACCCGCCACAAAATCGGGGGCCGAGCCAAAGCCATGGTCGTCACCAGCTCCCGCGAACATGCCGTCCGCTACAAACTCGAATTTGACAACTACCTCAAAGACAAAGGCTACACCGACATCAAATCCCTCGTCGCCTTCTCCGGTGAAGTCCAACTCAAAGAATTCCCCGACACCAAATTCACCGAAGTCGGCATGAACAAAGGCATCCAAGAAAAAGAACTGCGCAACCAATTCGACACTGACGAATACCAAGTCCTCCTCGTTGCCGAGAAATATCAAACAGGCTTCGACCAGCCCCTACTCCACACCATGTACGTGGACAAACGACTCGCAGGCATCCAAGCCGTCCAAACCCTCTCTCGCTTGAATCGTACCGCACCGGGCAAAACCGACACCTTCGTCCTCGATTTCGTCAACGAACCCGAAGAAATCTACGAAGCCTTCAAGCCCTACTACGAAACCACACCCCTCGGGGACACCTCCGATCCCCAACAGCTCAACGACCTATCCCACAAGCTCTTCCAATGGCGGGTCTTTGACGAAACCGACATCAATGAATGGTGTGAAATCTGGTTCCGCAACCGCATGAATCCCACAGGCGGCGAACACAAAAAACTCAATAGCCTCATCGATCGGGTCATCGAATCCTACAAACCTCTCACCGATGAAGACCAAGCCTTATTCAAAAGCCAACTTTCTAGCTTCCGCAACCTCTACCTATTCCTCGCCCAAATCATTCCCTACCAAGACTCCGACCTCGAAAAACTCTTCACCTTCGGGCGTCACCTCCTGACCAAACTGCCCCGCCTCGACAATGACACCCGCATCAACATTGACGACGAAGTTCAACTAAAATACTACCGCCTCGAAAAAATCAGCGAAGGTCAAATCAATCTCAAAGTCGGCGAAGCCAAGGGACTCTACGGACCCAGAGAAGTAGGTACAGGCCAAGCTGACGAACTTGTGCAGCTCTCGACCCTAGTTGACAAGCTCAATGAACGTTTCGGTACAGAATTCGCCATCGCCGATCAACTGTTCTTCGACCAAATCCGCGAAACGGCGATCGTCAACGAGCAACTGCAACAGGCGGCGACAGTCAACACATTCGAGAACTTCCGGCCTGTCTTCATGAACCTTTTAGACTCCCTATTCATCGAACGGATGGAAGGTAACGAGGAAATCACCATGCAGGTTGTTTCCCCTGGTGAATTCCGTGAAGTAGCCGCCGAGCTTCTGCTCAAAACGATTTACCAACAACTTCAACAAAAATCCGAATAGGACTCCAACAGTCAATTATTGGGTTGCAATTACTACACCCTTCGGCTAGGAATGGACGAGTTGTCGGATGAAAGCACTGGACTCCAAGTCTTTGCCACGATTCTCGATGGGGTCTACGAGACCGGACGTAAAGTCACCGAGGAGTATAAGCAGAATATGGAAATTGTATTTGACGATTATTTGTCACAATGAAACTATACAGCGGTGCCACAGCTATTGTAATTCTGGAAGTTATTTAATCCTCATTCCTTATCAACCTGTACTATCTCTTCAATCCAGTTATCATAACTATAACGGAATCCCTAGCCCAGTCACCGCAGAAGTTATAATAGCCGATCTCACCGACCCCAAACGCAAAGACGATCGGCCTTGATATAAGGTTAAGCCATTCTTAATCTGGATTGGATAGGGTGAAGGGGCGTTTTGGTAAGATAGTTTAGAATATCGGTAAATTTATGACAAGAACGAACCCTAAACTTGGACGATGGCAGACCCTTCGAGACCTCGACCCCATCACCCGATCGGCCACCCTGGGTCTGCTCGCCATTAGTCTTGGAGTGGTGGGATGGTTTGGGGCCGATCTGTGGAGCCGCAACCGAACCTATCGTTTAGTCTTAGCGGCGGGAAGTTCGACGGGCGAAAGCTATATTTTAGCCAAGGCGATCGAAGCGGTCATCGAAGCCAAAGTCCCCCGCGTTAGCATCGACGTCCAAGAAACCAACGGAACAGCGGACAACCTCAAACAAATTGAAGCGAACAAAGTCGATCTTGCCACTGCTCAAGCCGATGTCCCCGCAGGTGGCATTGCTCGAACCGTTGCGATTCTGTACTCCGATAGTTTTCAAGTGGTTGTCCAGGGAAAATCGACGATCCAAAAGTTTAGCGATCTTAAAGGGAAACGCATTGGACTTGCCCCAAAAGGGGGACAGTATGCCTCTTTTTTACAGGTTGCCCAACACTTCGGACTCGCGGAAAAAGACTTCACGTTCATCGGTGATAGTGACCAAAACTCTGACCTTGCGTTTCAACAAGGACAAGTCGATGCTATCTTCCGCGTAAGAGCGATCGGCAATTCCCAAATCGCGACCCTTATTCGGAACAATGGCGGGCGGCTTATTCCGATCGAACAGGCCGAAGCAATGCGCGTTAAGCATCCCGCCTTTGAACCCACCAAGCTTCCTAAGGGTGCCTACCAAGGGAATGAACCAACGGTTCCCGCTGAAGACCTCTCGACGGTTTCGGTGCAGCGATTGCTGTTGGCTAATGCTAATCTCAACCCCGATATTCTTCTCCAAATCACCCAAGCCATCAACGAAAACCGCCGCGAACTCCAAGCGGCCATTCCTCCATCGGTCAGCAATGCTGCCCCGCTCGTCTCGGCCATCCGTCGCCCTGAGACAACCGGAGGCACCGGAATTCCAATCCATCCTGGCGCATTGTCCTATTACGATCGGGATGAACCGTCGTTTATCCAAAAGAACGCAGAATATCTCGGATTGATCCTGACCTTAACTCTGCTGGGTGGATCCTGGCTGTGGGAATTTACCCGTTGGATGGATCGCCGCAAAAAGGATTTGGCTGACAACTATATTGAGCAAGTGATTGATGTCATGAATGCCTGTCAGACATCCACCTTACAACCCAAAGATGCGCTAATAAAAATCGACCATATCTTTGAACAAGTCGCCGACGAACTTATCCAAGACGGGATTTCTCAAGAGTCCTTCCGAACCTTTATTGAAGCCTACAAAACTGTGCGAGAAGTCATCGATCGTAAACGGGTTTAGGTTAGGGACTAGCACTATGCGGCGTAAGTAAGCCCAGTATTGCAAACAATCCAAACAATCAGACATCTTGATCTATTCTTCGTTGGGTTTGGGGCACGGCAAGCCATGCCC
>JAYUJY010000222.1:0-15209 GCA_043764895.1 Synechococcales cyanobacterium
CGTGCAAATAAGCCCGAAATACGACTCAACACGCCCGCTTCATCTTCGACCAATACCGATAGGGTATGTTTCAAAACCAATGCCATCCTTCACACTAACGATCGACGTTTCGGACCCCTCTCCACCCATTCCTTCTCAATCTGACTTAAAAAATTAGTGAGAATTTGACCAGAAAGGTGTTCTTCATTGTATCTTGCAGAGTGAACGCCGAATAAAATCGGTGAGCCTTCAGATAAATTGGAGAAATATTATGGGTTGGTTACAAAGAATTTTTGGTGGCGATAAAGGGGCAGCTCCTGCTGAAGCACAAGCGCCCGCCGCAGAAGTTGCGTCCGCAGAATATAGTGCTCCGGCTGCGGCTGAAGTTCCGGCTGAACGCATGGGTCTAAACGGCGAGTACGACCAAAGCGGTCTTGCAAAGCGTGTCGCAGCGGCGTTTGACCAAGACTCCTCCGTCGCGGATATCGAAACCGTGTGGGTTGCACAAACTAGTGGAACAGTGGTCCTAAAGGGCGAAGTGCCGAGTCAAGAACAACTGAACCGCTTGATCGAAATTGCCAATGAACAAAATGGTGCGACCGCTGTGAATGCCGACCAAGTAACCGTTACGACATAAGTTTGCATCGGCCCTGCGCAAGATTGACTGAGTAAAATCACCTTAAAAAACGGCTAGAACCTCTGATCATGTCCCAGCCGTTTTTTAAAGTGATGATCCTTTGACTCTAACTGGGTCAGCTCAAGCGATCGTCTAGGGTTTAGCTGTTTTCTTAGTTCCGACCATAACAGAGACTTCCATCCCATTTTCTTCCAGAATCACAACCGGATCAGAGCCTGGATTCATCTCAATCCGCTTTACCAGAACCTGACCATTGGCAAGACGCTGGCCAGCGCTCACATATCGGCTGCTGGGTTCACCCGGTGCTCGAACGATCGCCTGGGTACTGTTTCCGATCGTGACAACCCCCGTCACTTCGACTTCCCGAGCCAAGGTCGGCTGTGGAATTGGCGGCATGGTTGGAATGCCGAGTGGCGCGCCTGGTAGTCCGGGTCGGCTATTGAACGGACTAGAGGCCAGCGGACGATTAGAAAGAGGCTTTTGACGCGCGATCGGTTTAGGTCTGATCACATCAGGAAACTTGGGCATTTCCGGCATATTGGACGGCGTTGGAGCTTTCTCAGCAGAACGACCGCCATTAACTCCGGATCCAGTATTATTACGACCGATGGGAGTCGAGCCACCATTGGAAGAACCTGATGGATCAATGGGCATTGACGACTCAACTTTTGGCGTCTTGAAGGCGATGAGCGGTGGCAAACTTGTGAATGGATCAGTGCGACTTGCCTTAGTCGAATTGATTTGAGCTTGAACTTTTTTGGCTTGTTCGTCTGGATCGGTTGATTTAGTCAATCCCGATATGGCGCTCAGGCTTTTAGTTGCAACTTTTTTATCTTTGCCGTCTTTATCTTTACTGTCCTTGCCACCTTTCCCAGCAACTAAAGGCTGAGAGAAGGTTTGAGCTTTCGGATCTGAAGAAGAAGGCGATGCACTCGGTTCAGCGGCAGAAGGGCTGACTGAAGAGTCAGGCGCATTGGCCGTCTCTTCTTCACCACAGGATGTTAACCCGATCGCGATTGCACCTGCGATCATCCAAGCAGCAGGTATACGCATTTCTAATCCCTACAAAACTTTCTTTTACGATACCCCCTATTTTTAGAAACGTAACCAAATATGGGTTAAAAGCTGATTGATTGTGCAGGATCAAGTGTTCTCAGGCTTCTTTAACCGTCAGATTTAATCTTCAACCCGATCGGCAAGAATCAATTAATCGTTTTCCGACTCGCCCAATAACCCTTGCATGGTTTCGAGTCCTTTCTTAACCCGGCGAGAGACGGTGACAGAACTGATGCCTAAGCGTTCAGCCGTTTCTTTTTGAGTCAAGTCGTAAAGGAAAACAAACTCTAACACCTGTCGAGTCAGGTTTTCCAATTGCTGCATGGCCTGCTGAATCCGGATTTGGTCTTCTTGAGCAAGCTGGAAACTTCGGTACTGATGATCCGGCATCATCTCGCCTAAAGAGACAGAGCCATTATCATCGTCAGCGATCGGCGCATCAAGGCTCATAATCGATCGATTTTTGAGTGAGACTTTAACGTCTTGCCACTCATTGACCTCTATGTCGAGCGCTTGAGCAATTTCTAAATCGGTGGGCGATCGCTTGAGATCCGCCTGGAGTGCCCGAATCGCATGAAGCGCTTGGCGCTGTAAAGTTTGCCACCGCCGAGGAATCCGGACGGTCGGACTTTTGTCCCGTAGATAGTGTTGTATCTCGCCGCGAATGTAGGGCAACGCAAAGGAACTAAACGCGTTTCCTTTACTAATCTCAAAGCGTTCGATCGCTCTGATTAAACCCAGGGAACCCACTTGAACGAGATCCTCATAGCTCTCCTGACACTGATTGACCCAGTGATAGGCTTCCTTACGGACAAGTCCAAGGTTCAGCTCAACGACTTGATTACGCAGCTTGGCAGAGGGCTGCTGCTGGTACTGTCTGAGTAGTGACAAGCTTTCATTCTTAAGATCGAGAGTAATGGCTTCAGTCATGACGATTTATAGGGTCAGTAAGGAAAATCACCGAGCGTCCCGAGGTAACGACTCCTAGGTTTCGATCGAGCCATAGTCTAGTCCGATCGATAGAAGCAATCGCCTGAGCAATACTAACCTACGGGCTAATCAAGCTCTTACTCAAGTGGGTTTACACGTAGAGTCAATCCAAATTGTATAGTGAACCCCGACCGCCTTTCAGACATTAAAAAGGGACAAAGCTTAACTTCATCCCCTCTTTATATTCTAAAACGAGTTTTGAGAGAGACAGGTTCAGTCTCTCGACTCACTTAAGTCACCTTAAACTTGAGAGACTCGACCGTAGAAGGTTCCCCGGATTCGGACATCACTGGGTTCTTTCGATCCCATGTCACTTTCCGAAGGCTGAAGGCTCTCAAAGGTTCCAGAAACTTCCCCTGTGTCTGCGTTCACATTAGTGACTTGCAAGGAGATATTTCCTTTAGCACTCAAGAAACGCTTGTTATTTTCCCGGACAAGTTCTTCTGAGTCTGCACTGGCAGGCAGTCCAACAGCATTATCATACCCTGTCGTCAAGCCCCGACCTTTGGGATCGAGGAAGTTCGAGGTTCGGTAGGACGGCACGCGAAACTCACCTTTCAAATCAGTCGAGGAGTTGATGCCATTAATCCCAGGTTGACTCGTTGCGACCAAGCCTTTGATCGTAAACAGCATGGGGAATTGTTCGCCCCCCGGCATTTGAATCGTAACCGCTTGGAAGTCAAACCCGTCTTGTTCCTTAAACGTCAAGCTGCCGTCGCCGCTGACGCTCAGGTCGCCGCTGACGGAATCGATCGAAGAGGTGAAGCGAGTCATCACTTTACCCTGGACGAAGGACGCAGCCTGACGCTTATTTTCACCTTCAACCTTGACGGCGAAGCTAACGGGTTCAAGACATAGATTTTGGAGCGTGTATTTGTCACCCTCTCCAAAGGCAATCGAGCCACGGGCGTTGGATTCGATCGTCGGACAGCTATTGGCGAGTCCAGTGTTTCGCACTTCCTCGTAGGTCATCCCCTCTTTGGTCGTGGGAGCATCACTACAAGCTGTGATGAAGATACTGAGGCAAAAAGCCAGCAGCGTTGCAATTAGTGCGCGGTATCTCATGGTCAACCTCAAAAGTCAATTCGGCAAGCTCTTTTTTGCATTGTACATGGCTTGCTCCCCGTTCCTTGACTTGAGGACTTAAATGTAAACTACTGTTAAGGAAAAGGTCGTGTCCAATCGCACTTTAGATGGGCTTGTGCGGAACCATAACCCGCGATAGGGTGACTAGAGTGCGGATTGAGGGAATACCACTGGGAGGCACTATGAACCGTCGTTGATGATCGTTCACGTTAGCCAGAATTAACGTTGGTCAGATAAAGCTCTAGAAGTGACGGGTGAAGGCCCCGATAAAATGAAAGGAAGTACTCGGAATTTATCAGCGCTGGTGGAGCAAGTTCATGAAGCAGTAGAGGCATCGCACGGGGATGCCATCGCCCTAGTCGATATCTTGCGATTGCTAGAGCGGTTGCACCGTGAGGTGACAGAGGGTGCATTTCAAGAGGCATTGCCTCAGAATCGCCAAGAACTTTATAAGTTGCTTCGAGTGGTGGAGGAGAAAGGCGGATGGCCCCACATTCCGCGTTACAAACTCCAGACCTTATGTTCTCAGATTGCCCCAGAGGTCGAGCCTGCGATTGCGTCAGAGGCGATCGACCCGATTTAACACGCGAAACCCAAGAATAACCCCCTCAGAAACTAATTTCTAAGGGGGTTGTTCTTGGATAGGTCAGTGCCCATTAAATGGAATGGCCGCAAGCCAGATTTTCTAATCAGCTTGCTTAGAAGACTGAATGTAAAGAATAAGCAAAAATACCGATGGCACGAGGACAAACAGAAGAGTGGCGAGAAAGCCGAGTTGGTTAACTTGCATAACGCTATAGTCCGCCCTTATAGATTCCAGAATTTACTTGCATTCACAATACCACCGCTCTGAATCCTGTCGTCTAGATATAAAGAATTGTTGCGACAGATCTTGTAGCCGATCGTGTGGCCGAGCAGGTTCGGTTGATCGGGCTTATCAAAACAGAGTTACTTTTTCTTCGGGTTGGGCTTGGTGCGGACAGAGACACGGCCATTCACCGTAGTTTGGCAGGCGAGACGATAGGTATCAGGCTTATTTTTGAACCGCTTTTCTTCAATTTCGGTCCGAGGTGAGAGGTTTTCAGCGCCCTCTAGGATTTCGACCACGCAGGTTCCGCATTGACCGTAGCCGCCGCAGCTCATCATTTTGCCCATCATGGTGTACAGATCGACTTGATTCTCGATTGCCTTAGTCCGAAGGTTGGCACCACTAGCTGCAACGACATCTTTGCCTTCGTTATCAAAATAGATTGAGGTGGGTTGGAAGCTAGAAGCAGCGACTCCAATAGTGTTTGCGGCGGATTCGGTCATGGGATTTCCTATGGGTTGTTGTGAGACATGAGGGGTAGTGGCAATGATTTTTGGGAAATCACAAGCCAACGATCAAACGTGAATACCCTAGATCATGACCCCTAATATTGTAACTAATTGTTGCAGACTTTGCCCTCAACAGACCCATCGATCGGACCTTTCTTGTAATGCGTTCTCACACTGGTTACACTTCGTTATACATCTCTGGGTTTCCAGTGTGATTTCCAAATGCACGGTGTATCGGTCTGTTCAGTCTTTTCGCACCGAGATCTATGGGGATTTTTGGAGGTGAAAAGGTGAGTTGTCCAACAGTAGCGGCTGGGGTCTGGTACATTTGTCAGTACCTAGCACTTTAAAAAAGACTCTAGAGAAGCGTTGCAGTAGTTTTTTAAGAGGAGGAGCGTAGTCACATGGGACTACCTTGGTACCGTGTTCATACCGTCCTAATCAACGACCCAGGTCGTTTGATCGCCACTCACCTGATGCACACTGCGCTGGTTTCTGGTTGGGCCGGTTCAATGGCGCTCTATGAGTTAGCTATTTTCGACCCCAGTGATGCCATTTTGAACCCGATGTGGCGACAAGGCATGTTTGTGATGCCCTTCATGGCTCGTTTGGGCGTGACGGGATCATGGAGTGGCTGGAGCGTAACGGGTGAGACTGGTGTTGATCCAGGATTTTGGTCGTTTGAAGGTGTGGCACTAGCTCACATCGTATTGTCTGGATTGCTGTTCCTAGCAGCAGTTTGGCATTGGGTCTATTGGGATTTGGAACTTTTCCGCGACCCACGGACTGGTGAGCCAGCGTTGGATCTGCCGAAAATGTTTGGAATTCATCTGTTTTTGTCGGGGCTTCTTTGCTTTGGCTATGGGGCCTTCCACTTGACCGGTCTGTGGGGTCCGGGAATGTGGGTGTCCGATGCTTACGGGATAACAGGAAGCATCCAGCCTGTGGCTCCAGAGTGGGGTCCATCTGGCTTTAACCCGTTCAATCCAGGCGGGATTGTGGCTCACCACATTGCGGCGGGAATTGTTGGGATTATCGCAGGGCTATTTCACTTAACGGTTCGTCCGCCTGAGCGTCTGTACAAGGCGCTTCGGATGGGAAACATCGAAACGGTCTTGGCCAGCAGTATTGCAGCGGTTTTCTTTGCGGCGTTCATTGTTGCTGGAACCATGTGGTACGGCAACGCGACATCGCCTATTGAATTGTTTGGACCGACTCGTTACCAATGGGATAGCGGATTCTTCAAGCAAGAAATTCAGCGTCGGGTGCAGACCACTCTGGCCGCTGGTGGAAGCATCGAAGAAGCCTACAAGGCCATTCCTGAGAAGCTAGCGTTCTATGACTATGTGGGAAATAGCCCTGCGAAAGGCGGGCTCTTCCGGACAGGTCAGATGAACAAAGGTGACGGAATTGCTCAAGGTTGGTTGGGACACCCGGTCTTCAGGGACAAAGAAGGGCGTGAACTATTCGTCCGTCGCTTGCCCAACTTCTTTGAGAACTTCCCAACGGTCCTCTTAGATGCTCAAGGCATCATCAGAGCGGACATTCCATTCCGTAAGGCTGAATCGAAGCTGAGCTTTGAGCAGACTGGCGTAACAGCGACCTTCTACGGAGGGCAGCTCGATGGTCAGAGCTTCACGGATCCGGCAAAAGTCAAGCAATATGCTCGATCGTCTCAGTTAGGCGAGCCGTTTGTATTCGATCGTGAAACGCTGTCTTCGGATGGAACGTTCCGCACTAGCCCTCGGGGTTGGTTCACATTCGGTCATGCGGTGTTCGCGCTGCTGTTCTTCTTTGGTCACATTTGGCATGGTTCTCGGACCATCTTCCGTGACGTGTTTGCTGGGATTGACCCAGAACTCAGTGAAGAACAAATCGAGTGGGGCTTCTATCAGAAGCTTGGAGACAAGAGCACGCCGTCAGAGCGTGCTGAAGGTCGCGCTTAATTCAGGCTTCGGTCTAGATTAAGGTGATGCATTGACGGGATCAATTTGGATTTAGGTGTAAGTGGATCCCGTCAGTCTTTTCCAAGAAAATTTCTCGAATAAATTCTTTCAGAAATACAATACAGGACAGGTTTGTTATGGAAAGTGCTGCTTACATCTTGGTATTGGCGTTGGGTATTGGTGTTCTGTTCTTTGCGATCGCCTTTCGTGAACCGCCTCGGATCGGCAAATAGTTTCTTGGGAAAGGGTTCCTTTGTCGCTAAGATGAGCCTGCTTGGATTCCTCACTCGGAATGCAAGCAGGTTTTTGTTTGAGCAAGATTTCAATGATCAAGATTTCAATGAGTAAAATTCCACTGGGCAGGGTTCGACCTTACTAGATGTAGCTAGATATAATACCAACTATAAATTATGGCTATCCGATCGGCACAGGCTCAGGACGTTGCTAAAATGGCAACCCTCTTACTGCATGGCTTTGAGTTAGTCCCACTAGGGTTGGGGCTGTTCTCGGGGATAATACACGCAGGATTGCAGGCGGATATCCGCTATCGAATGGCAAAGAAGCCGTCCCTTTATCAGGCATTTGTCGCGATCAATGCCATCGATCAGGTTGTAGGAACGGTGGAAGTCCAAATCCAGCAGTCAACCTCTTGGCTGGGACCGACCGGACGCTATGGGTATCTATCGAATCTGACCGTGGATTCTCGATATCGACGATCGGGCCTAGCTGCTGCACTGATCCAAGCTTGCGAGCAGCAGGTCATCGCTTGGGACGAAGAGCATTTACTCCTCCACGTCATGGCTGAAAACACATCCGCTAGACGGCTGTATCTTCGATCGGGCTATCGGATTCAAGCCCGGACTCAAGGTTTATTTTTTTTTGCTGGGCACCGGGAAGAACGGTTGTTGTTAAATCGGTCCCTTAAAGCAGTCACCGATTCAGGGATGATCTCAGACGGCTTAATTAGACCTGCTGACCCTCGTCAAACCCTCCGCAATGGGAGCACATTCGAGGGTGCTCGGTGAGAAAGAATCAATGAGTAGTGACATTACGGCACCATTGGGTCATGTCAGAATTCTAGGTCTGCTCTACAATAGAAACGGATCAGGACATGCTTCTTATCTCAAAAAATGATTTGCGAGTTTTACCCGTGTCCGAAATATTAAGCCAACTCCATCATGGACAGTTGATGATGGTCAATAGTCGTAAGCGAAATGGCTTAATTTTAGTCAAGTCTTTCCATGCAGAATTTGCGGGTCCAGGATCGGCGATCGGTGGAGAGTTCGATCGAGATTGTCAGGACATTATTCCGGTGGGTGACTTGTCGTTGGGAGAACCTGCCTGTCAAGAAGAATGCCAGAAAGCCTACCTTATTCGCCGCCAGTGGATTCGATTGATCCAACAAATTACTGAAGATGAGTTGCCAGACGATCGGGTGAAGAGGATTCTACAGCAGTTTGAAAATTATTTTGCAGTGAACACGGTAATGGGATTGCCTGATGAGGCATTTGCACTGTTAGTCGGAGTGTTTCCCCGAACCGTTAGTCGAGTTCGGGGCACTCTGAGCCTTCCCTAATGAGAGTTTAAACGTTAGGTCTTAAATTAGGCCATGCATCTAAGCCGGATAAATCCGGAGACGACGATTGGGTTCATCGCCAAAACTTTGGGACTTTAGGCGGTAGTGTTCAATAAGCTCGTGCTGGATTTTGCGAACAAAGGGCGATCGGGGCAGCAGTTCGACGGGCTGACCTTTAGGGATGACGATTTGTTCGACCGCAAGCCGAGCTTCTTCAAGCGCTTCGAGTTCGTCATCGGTATCGCCTCGGGTGAAGGTGCTCAAGTCAATCGACTCCACATCTTGAAGTTCATCCATGGACAGCAGTCGACGCAGCGCAATGGCAATCTGCGGAATGCTGCTGGACTTTAGGGTGTGGATAGGTATTTGTTTTGCCTTGGCCACATGACGAAGTTTTGTGTGGTTCTTGACGTGGGACCGTAAGGCAAGCACAGCATCGGCGCTGTCCATGTCCTTGGTTAGGACGATCGGCAGTTTTAGAGTGGTAATGAGCTGGTCTAACTGGTGACGACCGATGCCGTAGGGATAAACCTTGACGGGTAGTTCTTCGCCGTTGGGTCCGTAATAAGGGTCCAGATTTCCCGTGATGTCTCCAAGACCTTCAAAGCTGTCGCCAATTTTACTCTCGACGATCGCTTCAAATTCCCGTTGCTCAGGACTTGGGTTTGAAATACTAGACATGGGCGTCATGCGGCCACTCGATCGCCAGCCAAAGGGCTGCTCGGGAACCACGACATTCCCGTAACCACCGCCATAGCCGCCAGTGCTGCCCCGATCGACATTGCGACCGGATCCGAGACTGCCGCCGTTACTCCGACCATAGCTACTGCTAGAGGAATTTCGAGAAGCAATATCGCCCCCTTGCCCGCCAAGCGGAACCATCCGGGCCGGACGATTGTTGGGCGGCGTTGCGACGGGACCGCCTTCATGATTGATGACAATTTTGCCGTTTCGATCGACCGATCGCACTTGAGGATTGGGTTGGCGACCACGCAGCAGCATGTCAACGGTATTGGCCACTTCATCATGGACCGTCCACTTCTGACGCTCTTGCATTTCGACAGCCACTTCAAAGGTCGGCGGCGCTTTTCGTTCGAGGATGCTTTTTTGCGATCCGCGACGGCGGGCTTCGTCATCGCCCAGGGTAACGGACTGAATGCCGCCAATGAGATCCGAAAGCGTCGGATTTTTCATCAGATTTTCGAGGTAGTTGCCATGGGCCGTCCCAATGAGCTGAACCCCACGTTCAGCAATCGTCCGGGCAGCCATGGCTTCAAGTTCGGTACTGATTTCATCAATCACAATCACTTCTGGCATGTGGTTTTCCACGGCCTCGATCATGACTTGGTGCTGAAGTTCAGGCTTGGCAACCTGCATCCGCCGCGCCCGTCCGATCGCCGGGTGTGGAACATCGCCATCGCCTGCAATTTCATTCGAGGTGTCAATAATGACGACGCGCTTACCCAGATCGTCGGCCAAAACTCTCGCAATTTCTCGCAGTGCCGTCGTTTTCCCGACGCCGGGGCGACCGAGCATGAGGATGGACTTACCACTTTCGACGAGATCATTGATCATCGTAATGGTCCCAAACACCGCTCGACCAACGCGACAAGTCAACCCAATAACATCGCCTCTACGATTGCGAATGGCGCTGATTCGATGCAGGGTAGATTCAATCCCCGCCCGATTATCACCCCCAAAATCACCGACATTGGTCATGCTTTCCTGAAGGTCAGCGGCGGTGATCACCCGATCGGAGAGATATTCGGCCTTGTTATGAAACCGAGCCTCAGGTTGGCGACCCAAATCCATCACAACTTCAATCAAATCGTCGCGATCGGGATGGATTTCCAGAATCTCCCGCAGATCAACGGGCAGCATTTCTAAAATCTTATTAAGGTCGTCGGTAATCTTACTACTGACGATCGCGGCTTCGAGGGATGGCGTCAGTTCCGGTTCGCCAGGTTCAGAGACAGGTGGGTCAGAGACAAGTGGTTCAGAAACAGGTGGATCAAAATTATTAATTTCAGGAGAAGGTTGTTCCGAGAAGATTTCGTCGTGCGATACGGTCATATGCAGGGCTTATCCTAAATGGGCGACTTAAGCGGAGCAACGATGCTTACGTCCTATTTTAACGCTTTCTTTTAGAAGATCGGGGTGTTTTTCCAGACCATCGTCCTTGAGACTCCGAGGATCCGACTGAAGCGATCGGAGCGACGCTATTCAACCCAAGCGATCGGATACGATAATGAGAACCCATCCTTCAGGAGCATCGTTCCGATGGTCATTGCAAAACCTGAGATTAAACCGATCGATCGGAATGCTTCGATCGGGGCGCATCCAGACTATCTAATACAAAGTCTTGGAGAAAAACGATTCCTTCTCACCAATATTTCCTGGGAAGGATATTTACGGATTTTGGAAGCCCTTCCGCAAACTCGTGCGGTTCGGTTGACCTATGACGATGGGACATTGGAGTTTACGATGCCTTTAGTGAAGCATGAATCGTTTAATGAGTTGATCCGGATCTTCATTTGGACAATGGTTGAACTCATGGGGCTATCGTTAATCTGTATTGGATCAACAACTATTAATAGTCCTGTCAAGAAAAAAGGTTGTGAGCCGGATTGTGCGTACTACATTCAGAATGTGGCGTTAGTAAAAGGTCGGGACATTGATTTCTCTCAGGATCTGCCGCCTGATCTCGTTGTTGAAGTCGATATTACGCACACGGATATTAGCAAGAACCAATTTTATGCGGATTTGGGTGTGCCGGAGTTTTGGAGATTTGATGGAAACGTATTGCGAATTTATCACCTACGGGATGGCGAGTATCTAGACTGTGAAGCCAGTCCAACTTTTCCTCAAGTGCCGAAGGAACGGTTTTACCAGTTCCTCAAAGAGACCCAGGAAGACCATATCGAAGCCGTCCGATCGCTCAGACAATGGTGGGTTGAACTCACTCCAGATCATTAAAAAACAACTCAAAAAAAGCCCGATCGGTATTATTGACCGATCGGGCTTTAGATTATTCAGTCGCTTTATCTAAACGCTATTTATCTAAGCGCTAGTTTACGATCGTTTTCTGACGGAACCTTGACCTTAGTAGCCAGACCGACTTTCCGTAAGATGCTGATAATCATCCAAGTCATATCGATTTCCCACCACCTCAAACCATGACGGGCTGAGTATTGGAATGCATGGTGATTGTTGTGCCAGCCTTCGCCGTAAGTCAGGAGCGCAACCCACCAGCAGTTGGTAGAGCGATCGCCTGAATTGTAGGTTTTGTAGCCAAATTTGTGGGTTGCGCTATTCACAAACCAAGTGCAGTGATACACCATCACGAGTCGTGCAAACACACCCCAAAACACAAATGACCACCCTAAGCCATACTGCGCACCAATAAAGTAAAGCAATGCACCGAGGGCCACTTGCATCGGGAAGAAATAGTTGTCAAAGAACCGATAAACCGGGTCATTCGCGATGTCTTTGGTGAACTTCGGAACTTCCTTGAGTGCAGGGACTTCGTACAGCATCCAACCCGTATGGCTCCACCAAAACCCTTTGGTCGAGTCATGGTGATCATGAGGCTGATCAGAGTGAACGTGATGGTGACGATGCAAGCCAATCCACCAAATCGGACCGCCCTGCATGGCCATCGTGCCACAAAAGACAAAAAAGTATTCCAACCATTTAGGAACTTGAAAGCTCCGGTGAGCCACCAGACGATGCCAGCCCAACGTAATGCCCAATCCACCCGTAAACCAGTGAAGAACGAGCGCTAAAATAACGCCTTGCCAACTAAAAAAAGCGGGCAGAAACGCTAAAAATGCGCCCACATGTAAGGCAGCGATAACGGCAGCAAAGTACCACGAAATACGGAGTTTGTTTTCAGATGCGATAGTCATTCCCAAGATCTCACTAGGATTTTTAGCCCAAACTACGCGACAATTGTCTCCGCCATCATGGTAAAACCATTGACGGATCCATAGTGCGCAGGAACAAAACAATGAACAGTACAGAACTGATTCAGCAAGCAGAGCAGTCGCTGCTACAGATTTTTTATGAAATCGATGCGCAGGTCAAGCACAATCTGAGAAGAATCTTAACATCCTTCCGTAATCATCGGGTTGGGACTCACCATTTTTCTAGTGTTTCGGGTTACGGACATGGCGATTTAGGCCGGGAGGTGTTGGATCGGGTGTTTGCAGAGATTGTGGGAGCTGAGGCCGCAGCAGTGCGTGTGCAGTTTGTGTCGGGGACTCATGCGATCGCCTCTTGCTTTTACGGCGTGCTTCGCCCAGGGGATGAACTACTGTCCGTAGTCGGTGCGCCCTATGACACGCTGGAGGAAGTCATTGGGATTCGGGAAGCGGGGCAAGGTTCTTTGGCGGAGTTTGGGGTGAGCTATCGGCAGCTTGAACTGACCGCAGCAGGAACAATCGACTGGGTGGCTTTGGAGACAGCGATTCGGCCTGAGACTAAGATGGTGACGATTCAGCGATCGTGTGGGTATGCGTGGCGATCGAGCTTATCGATCGCTGAGATTGAGCGAATCTGCGCTGTGGTCCATGGGCAAAATCCAGACGTCGTGTGCTTTGTGGATAATTGCTACGGGGAGTTTATTGAAGCCCAAGAACCGACGATGGTGGGCGCGGACTTGATGGCGGGGTCGTTGATCAAAAATCCAGGGGGCACGATCGCCACAGCCGGAGGATATGTGGCAGGGCGGGCGGATCTGGTCGAAAAAGCGTGTTGTCGGCTAACGGCTCCGGGCATTGGCAGTCATGGCGGCGCGACCTTTGATCAGCATCGGTTGATGTTTCAGGGTTTATTCTTAGCACCGCAGATGGTGGGCGAAGCGATGAAAGGAAACCATTTGACGGCCTATGTATTTGACAAATTGGGCTACGAAGTGAATCCTGCGCCTTTAGCGCCTCGCCGGGACGTGATCCAGGCAATCAAACTAGGAGACCCCCAAAAAGTTATTGCATTTTGCAAAGCCATCCAACAGTGGTCCCCGATCGGATCATATTTAGAGCCGATTCCCGCCGGAATGCCGGGATATGAGAGCGAACTCATCATGGCAGGCGGAACCTTCATCGATGGCAGCACCTCCGAATTTTCCGCAGACGGCCCGTTGCGAGAACCATACACCGTATTTTGCCAAGGCGGCACCCATTGGACCCACATAGCGATTGCATTAGAATGTGCGATCGAAGCCATGCAATAACCCAAAAAATCCGACTGGGCGATCGTTTCGCGTTGAAGCCAAAGCAGCTCGTTCGCTCGGCATTGTGTTTCTAGCCGTGACGATAGCTGAGTTTGTCGTGAGGTTAACTGCGTATAATCACTCTATCGATCGTTAGTTTAGCGAAACCTTTATGAATTCTTCTTCCGCCATTTCAGTGAATTCCGTCAGCGATCATGAGAATCTTGTGATTCAGGGGAGCCGAATATCGGGGGGATTACGGGGGACGATTCAGATTCCTGGGGATAAGTCGGTGTCCCATCGATCGCTCATGCTGGGCGCGTTAGCCACGGGCGAAACGGTGATTCACGGGTTGCTCTTGGGGGAAGACCCACGCAGTACGGCAGATTGTTTTAGAGCGATGGGTGCGGAGATTTCAGAACTGAATGCACAGGAAGTGCGGGTGCAGGGGATTGGGCTGGGTCATTTGCGGGAACCGGAGGATGTTTTAAATACGGGGAATTCGGGGACGACGACGCGCTTAATGTTGGGGATTTTGGCATCGCATCCCGATCGTTTTTTCACGGTAACGGGCGATCATTCGATTCGATTGCGTCCCATGTCTCGCGTGGTGAAGCCGTTGCAGCAGATGGGCGCACAGATTTGGGGCCGAAAGGATGCGTCGTTGGCTCCTTTGGCAATTCAGGGTCGGTTGCTTAAGGGCATTAACTACGCGTCACCGATCGCCTCGGCACAGGTCAAATCCTGTGTGTTACTCGCGGGCTTGATGGCAGATGGCGAAACTACGGTGACGGAACCTGCGCTGTCGCGGGACCATAGTGAGCGGATGTTGCGGGCGTTTGGGGCGACGGTGAAGGTGGATCCCGATCGAATTAGTGCCACGGTAGTCGGCGGGGCGACGCTGATTGGGCAGACGGTTGTTGTGCCAGGAGATATTAGTTCGGCGGCGTTTTGGATGGTGGCAGCGGCGATCGTCCCTGGTTCTGACCTAACCATTGAAAATGTCGGGATTAACCCAACACGGACGGGCGTGCTTGAGGCGCTGCAAATGATGGGCGCAGACATTGAACTCCTGAATCAACGGGAAGTGACGGGGGAACCTGTTGCGGATCTGCGGGTGCGATCGAGTCAGCTTAAAGGCATTACGATCGAAGGCGATCTGATTCCGCGTTTGATTGATGAGGTGCCGATTTTGGCGGTGGCGGCGATTTTTGCGTCAGGAACGACGGTGATTAAAGATGCTGAAGAGTTACGGGTGAAGGAGAGCGATCGGATTACGGTGATGGCGACGCAGCTCAATGCCATGGGTGCGAAGGTAACGGAACTGCCCGATGGGATGGAAATTATTGGCGGGACCGCTTTGTCGGGGGCGGAGGTCGATAGTTTTACCGATCATCGGATTGCCATGAG
>JAYUJY010000223.1:0-58876 GCA_043764895.1 Synechococcales cyanobacterium
TTTTATGTAAATTCTCGACTAGATGGTACCCCTCCAGAATTTCACGACGTTGTTCGGGAACGGCGATCGCACTAAATAGATTCCAAATCCCATCATGTCAATCGCCTAAACAGAACCCTGTTGCCGCTAAGGGTTGAGCATTAACCCAATCCACCAAGGCATTGTATCCGCATACAAAATAGCAGCGATTTGCTTTGCATGATAGTTCAACTGTTCTGATTGTTCTAGAGTCATGGCATCTTACTTTCAAGACGGCATCTTAATCCTGACGTATTTTCTTGAAATTAGCACTGAGTATTTCTACTCACTACAAAAGTGAAATGCTCCCTGGGATTACGATTAGAAATCGCTGAGAAACTGATTTCATTTTACTGATTAGATAACGACGAAAAGTTACTGACTCCACTTGAATTGTATGAGAGAAAAGAGGATCTTCAAGCTGAAGCTCAACATCTTCAAGCGTAACTTATAGCCGAACGATCGCAAGCACAAGCCCAACTGATGATAGAACGATCGCAAGCACAAGCGCAGATTCACGAACTGCAACAGCAACTCGATCGCTACCGTGAACGACTCGGAGAATGATTAGGCCAGGGTCGCCTTAAAAGTATCACTAAGCGTCACGGCCTTGCTCTAAATCGATCGCACTTACCCCTCATCTCGCTGCTGTAAAAGCGATCGCAACTCTAATAATTCCCGTTCCGCTGCATTCGCCCGTTGACGTTCTTGTTCAGTTCGTTGACGTTCTAGGACCACTTGTTCTTGACCGATAAGCAACAGATTTCCGGTCACATCCCACCACCGTAACCAAAGCATTTCTTGATTCTGATAAACCCCTCGCCAGAGACCCAATTCCACCTGCATCGGTTCGATCGGATAGTGTCCGCGATCGTTGGGTTCCATTTTGTGGTAACTCGTATCGATTAAATGATAGACCTCCAACGTCCCCGTCAGAATTTCATAAATGCCATAGTAAGGCACCCGCATCACCCGCTCATAGACCCAAGATTTCCCTTTAAACGGCGTCTGATCGCGTTCCTCTGCACCCGTCCCGGAAGCAAACTCTAGAACGATCGTCGGCGTAATTAACTCACGCCACAACACATACGATCGACGATATCGTCCATCCAATTGCGGCGGAACTCCACCGACATAGAACCAATCCGGAGCCTCAGCACCTTTCTCGGGTGGCTCAGTCTCCCGCCAATAAATCCCAGAGTCTTGTCCGATGCAGTACTGCCCATCAGGATGAATCCGATCGAGAGTCGCTCCCACAGAATCCGTGAGTAATAAACTTTGCGGATGTTCTTGAAAGTTTTTCACGAAAATACCATCAGACTCTGGAAGCTGCGTGTGATCTGGAAAGGCAGGAGGAATTTCGATCGGCGTAAAGGATTGGAGCATGTGCGATCGCCTAGTTGAGGAACTTAACAAGAGGATTTCAAAGGGGAAATCAAATGTCTAGCTATTTTAACGCGTTCTCAAACCGCCATCCGCCGATCGATCGCCTCACTCCACGATTGGGTCATTTCAGTCACTGAGACATTCACCACCTGATGTTCTTGAACCTGAATCTGAAGTGCATCGCCTTGGACTGTTCCAATACATTCCCAATGTCCATGGAGTTGAGATTCAAGATGGGTTTCCCAGTCGGCCTGCTGCTCGGATGAAACCGATACAAGAATCCGCGCACCGCCCTCTGCAAACAGCGCATAGTCTAAACAATGACCACTGCTCACTAGCTCCACCGATGCGCCGAGATTGCCGCCAATACAACATTCGGCAATTGCAATGGCTAAACCCCCTTCAGAACTATCGTGGGCCGACTGAATCACCCCGCGCCGAATCCCATCGCGGCATACGTGTTGTACCGATCGCTCCAGCGCAAAGTCCACCACAGGCGGCTGACCAGCGGCAATCTGTTGCATCGCCATCAGGTACTCCGACCCACCAAAGCTAATCGCAGGTCCGTGAGCATCACTCGGTAAACCTAGGAGATAAATGCGATCGCCTAGGTTTTTGAAGCCTTGACCGACGGTTTTGCTGATATCTTCGACGATGCCGACCATGCCGATGACAGGCGTCGGGTAGATGGGCGTGGGGATGCCGTTGTCGTCGAGGGTTTCGTTGTAGAGGGAGACGTTGCCGCCTGTGACGGGCGTGTCAAACTCGCGGCAGGCTTCAGAAATTCCGGTGCAGGCATTAGCGAGTTGCCAGTAGCCGATCGCTTTCTCGGGGCTACCGAAGTTGAGATTGTCCGTGACGGCGATCGGTTCGGCTCCCACGCAGGACAGGTTTCGGGCTGCTTCTGCCACGGCCATCTTCGCGCCTTCGTAGGGATTGAGATACACATAGCGAGGATTGCAGTCGGTGGTCGCCGCAACGCCGCGCATCGTAGCTGGATGGCTAAAGGTCGCTTTGTCGGTGGCCGTGGCGAGGGCGCGAACTCGGATGACCGCTGCATCTGCGCCGCCGGGAAAAATAACGGTGTTGTTCTGGACTTGGTGATCGTATTGGCGATATACCCAGCGTTTGGAGGCGATCGTTGGGGTGTCTAGAAGCTTCAGTAGCACCGCATTCCAGGTCATAGCATCGATGCCGTCATAGCTCGCTTTTGGGAGAGACTCGGGTGCCCAGGCCCAGGCTTTTAGCGCATAGTCGGGCGGCGTTTCCATCAGCTTGTGCTCATAAATCGGCGTGTCATCCGAGAGCGCTGTGGCGGGAACTTCGGCAGCAACTTCGCCTTTGAACATGATTCGCACGATCGATTCTGCAATCACTTCTCCGGCAACTACCGCTTGCAGTTCCCATTTGTGAAAAATATCAATGAGTTCTTGTTCCCGTCCCTTTTCAGCGACAAATAGCATTCGCTCCTGTGATTCCGATAGCAGATACTCATAGGGCACCATTCCCGTTTCGCGCGCCGGAATCTTATCGAGATCCAGTAGAATCCCCACGCCGCCTTTAGCCGCCATTTCTGCCGTGGAACAGGTCAATCCCGCCGCACCCATATCTTGCGCCGCCACAACAGCTCCGGTTTTAAAGGCTTCGAGACAGGCTTCGATCAGCGACTTTTCTAAAAACGGATCGCCCACTTGAACCGCCGGACGATCGTCGATGGATTCTGCCGACAGTTCGGCGCTTGCAAAACTTGCGCCGCCCATGCCATCGCGCCCAGTGGTCGATCCCACATAGAGCACCGGATTCCCAATGCCCTTCGCCCCCGACTTCACAATCTCCGGCGTCTCCATCAAGCCCAGCGCCATGGCATTCACCAAGGGATTACCCGAATAGGCCCGATCAAAGTACACCTCCCCGCCTACCGTCGGCACGCCCACGCAGTTGCCATAGTGCGAAATCCCCGCCACCACGCCTGAAAAAAGCCGCCTGGTTTTTGCATCCTCCAGCGACCCAAACCGCAGCGAATTCAGCACCGCGATCGGCCTTGCGCCCATAGTGAAAATATCCCGCAAAATCCCACCGACCCCCGTGGCAGCCCCCTGAAATGGCTCGACCGCAGAGGGGTGATTGTGGGACTCAATCTTGAATGCCAACCGAATGCCCTCACCGAGATCGACGACGCCTGCATTTTCCCCCGGACCGACCAAAACCCGTTTTCCCTCCGTGGGAAAGTTCTTTAGCAACGGTCGCGAGTTTTTGTAGCAGCAGTGTTCCGACCACATCACCCCAAACATGCCCAACTCTGCCTTGTTAGGGTGACGTCCGAGGCGACGGACTATTTCGTCGTACTCTTGGGGCTTGATGCCTTCAGATTGGATTTCGGCGGCTGAAAAGGGGGCTGCGGGTGAAGTCATAGGGAAAGGGTGAAAGATTTCAACAGCTAACTATTTTGCCACCCTTTGCGACATCCGATCGCAGCGCAGCGAAACCTACGGAAGCTATCGTCCCTCACAGACGTTAAACTAAAGCAACTCGATCGCCGTGGCTCCCATGATTTTCATTAACCCAAAAACCGATTTCGCCTTTAAAAAGATCTTTGGTTCTGAGCAAAGTAAAGGGATCTTAATTAGCTTTCTCAACGGCATTCTCTACGCAGGCGATTCCATTATCCAAGATCTAATTATTCTAGATCCCTACCAAGCCCCAAAAATTCTCGGGATTAAATCGAGCTATTTAGATGTCAAAGCCAGACTTAGCAATGGGAATTGGGTCATTATCGAAATGCAGGTCTTGAATGTCGAAGGCTTTGAAAAACGAGTTCTCTACAATGCGACCAAGACCTACTCCGCTCAACTCAATAAAGGCGAAGAGTATGAGGTTCTCAGTCCTGTCATTGCCTTAACCATCACTGACTTTAAAATGTTCGATGATATCGAGCGGCCCATTTCACGGTTTGTTTTAAAAGAAAAAGAGAGTTCAGTGGACTATCCCACCTCTGATTTAGAACTCGTCTTTGTCGAATTGCCAAAGTTTAAGACGCCTCTTTCTGATCTCAAAACCTTGACCGATCAGTGGATTTACTTCCTCCAAAATGCAAAAGATTTAAGTGTGGTGCCAGAGACAATGGGAGGCGTCGCCGAAATCCGTCAGGCATTTAACATTGCCAATCAAGCAGGACTAACGCGAGAGGAGCTTGATCTCATAGAGCGTCAGTTGATGTATATTCGAGACCAGCGAGGTGCGCTTACTTATGCAACAAGAGTGGCAAGAGAGCAAGGTCTTGAACAAGGTCTTGAACAAGGTCTTGAACAAGGTCTTGAAAAGGGCCGTCAAAATATGCAAGACCTGCAACGATCGATCGCCCAAAAACTCCTTTCCACCCTTGACGATGAGACGATTAGCCAAACGACCGGACTTAGCCTTGAAGACGTTCGATTGATGCGATCGGGTGACGAATTACCGCACTAAGTTAGCATTTCAATTCATTCTTAGGAGAGCATTTCATGAACCCAATTCATTCATTATTGTCTCGCAGGGGTGCCCCATACCTTCGTAACATTTCGAGTAGCCCCGATCGCTTTGAGGCATCGGGTCATCCGTTCAATGTTCGATCGTTTGCGGGTGGCATTGATCTAGAGTTTCGGACGAATGTGACTTTTCTGGTGGGAGAGAATGGCAGTGGAAAATCAACGCTTCTAGAGGCGGTCGCTGAAATCTGTGGATTTAACCCAGAAGGCGGGAATCGGGATCACAGCAGAGAAGTCTTCAATGATCGATCGCCACTCGCTCAAGCGTTGCGGTTGTCTTGGTCGTCTAAGGTGACAGAAGGATTCTTTATGCGGGCGGAAAGCTTTTATAACTTCGCCACCTATCTCGATAAAGTATCCAATCTGAGAGCTTACGGTGGAAAATCGCTTCATCATCAATCCCATGGAGAATCCTTTCTCGCCTTGTTCGAGCATCAATTTGAACAAGGCTTGTATATTCTCGATGAACCCGAAGCCGCACTGTCTCCGCAACGTCAATTGTCATTTCTAAAAATCATTCACGAACTCGCCACCCCAGGACAAGCACAATTCATTATTGCGACCCACTCACCTATTCTCTTAGCCTATCCTGGTGCGGTCCTTTACGGCTTCGGCGAAGACGGTATCTCTGAAGTTTCCTATCAAGAAACAGACCATTATCGGTTGACTCGTGATTTTCTCAATTCGCCCGATCGCTATTTTAAATATCTATTCTCCGATGGGAACGAAGACGAGGGTTGATTGGCATTTCAGACCAGGGAAAGCGATCGGTGCGATCGGGGTTGCTGATGGGTCCAAGTTCATCCCACGATCGGGGAAATGGATTATGATTTGTTTAGAGAGTCTGACGTGGGGTTGGGCTAACGATCGGCATTTAGCAATTTTGGAGACCTAGCCCGTGAGTGATATTAAGTTCTGGAAGCCTGTTTACCAACTGTTTAAGCCGGATGAGCCGTTGATGAATGAAGCGTTGCAGGAGTTTTACGTGCGAAGGGAAGACGACGGCGTTACGGCGGTTAGAGCAGTCGCAATCAATAGTGGGAGCGATTTGGGATTCACCCCTTTGCTTTGGGTTCTAGATTTTTCAATATGTAAAGATTTTACGTAGACCTGAGTGTCCTTAGTCAATTATACTAAGACAGAAAATAACCCTCCCACCTTCTCAAGGATTATGATGGAACCTATTTCGGCAGCAGTTGTTACAGCCTTGGCAGCAAGTCAGTTTGTCATAACAGAGTTGGATTAAAGGTATGGCAACTGAAGGAGGAAAGCAAGTTGCTGTCACTATGTGGGAAAAAATTAAGCACCGATTTCAGAAAGATGATCGAGCACTAGAAGCCATCACAGCAGTAGAAACCGAAAAGTCAGAAGAAGCAGTTTCCGATTTGACAACGTATGTAAAATCGGAAATGAAGCGATATCCTGAATTTGATGCCGAGATACAAAAGTTGGCGCAGAAAATTATCAATATCAATCAACAAAGTCAGCAACAAACAGTCTTTAACGTTAAAACTGAGGGTCAAAGCGCTGCAAGTATTATAGGGAATCAGGTAAACACTAGTGGCGACAACATTGGAAGGGATAAGATCGGCACTCAAATTATTTGAATAACTTCGTCGGAATGCACGGCAGCCGACAAACTAAAGCGCCAAGCCTCAGCCTCCTTCGATAGCTTTCCAAGTGTAATCAATTGTATTCATTACTATTGTAAAAATTCAAATTTAAATACATTTCCTGAAAGGCTTCGATATAAATTGCATGATTGTATAGAAAGATCAGGGAAGCAGAAAGTTGATATTACCGTGACTGAAGCTGATGTTCTAACGATAGTTCTAGAATATATGTTTTGCAAGGTTGAAGGATTGCGATCGTCTAAATTCAATAATCAATCGCAATATATTTCTGAGATAAAGAGGATTAAGTCTACTAAAGGTACTATAAGAATTGGCACAGAGAGAACATTAAGTTCTTTTATTCAAGGAGATCCTAAAATAGAAATATTTGAATTGGTTTACAATATGGAGGAAAAGAATGAAGTCACATGAAGGCCGTAGTCCAGAAAAAATCAGAGAATACTTTGAATTACTTAAATGGCATAGAAAAGGCGGAGAGATAAACCTGAGTCAAGACATTCTTACCTCAGATTCAATCATGAATAATACTCAGATTCTGTTAGAAGTTGACCAGGCAAAATTATCTTCATTGAATTCAAAAATATTATCGCTAGAAGATTCCAAAAAATCAATTGATGAAGATATTTGTAATGTAGAACAAGAGTGTGTTTCAATAGATCGTGAGATTAGAGTAAAACATTCAAATATAAAGGAGAAAAGAAGAAGTCAGGATTCATATGATCGGAATCAATATAGCGCCTTCTCAAAGCCAAGATTACTAATTTCCAAGATAACACAGGATTTAGTTTCTTTAATATTCAAAGATTTAGTTTCATTTTTTCAATCTATAGAAGAGCATCCGCAAGTAACAAGATTTAATTTTCTTACATTTTTATTCACATACATCGCGTTTGTTCTTATAGTATCTATTATTTGCGGATTAGCTTTAAACTTTGGCTTAATAGATAATTTGTTTTCTATCTACTTTGTAGTAATGGCCATAACATTCATTACGTTTTTATGCTGTCTAATTGATTATGTAAATACAAAAATTGAGTTTATTAGAAATTTAGATGGGAAATTATGGAAATTAAAGATCTCCAAATTAATTATAGAAAATTCAAGGATACCTTCTAAAAAAACAAGTTTTTCACATCTAAAGGATTTGGGAGACGGGGAAGAATTATTAAAGTTGAGATTTAATGAATTAATTTCTATTAGAGAAGAACTTGTGTTTAGAAAACAAGGAATTGGCAATCAAATTTATGATTTAAGAAGAGACACTATAATAATCTGTGAATCTATTCAAAAAAATCCAGATATCCGAGAAGCAAGAATTGAGCAGATTAGGAAGCGAGAACGAGACAGAAAATATGAATATCTTTCTGATCTTCAAGGCCGTATCCAAAAATGGTTGAATTCTGACATTGAACGTCTAACTCGAAAAGCGATGAAAAAGGTAAATATCCTACCCTATAGGAGTTCGGGTGATCCAAATGTTTTGAAGTTCGATTTACCTATTAGGATACTTATGGGTATTCAAGACAAGAAGACATTAATGGAGAATTCTGATAAAGTTCTAATCTTTGAGAGTGATAGTGAGATCAACTTGTCAAAGTCAAATAGTAAAATAAGTATTCATGAACAAGATTTTTTAAGTGCAGTAGAATATCCCTTTGTAAGCAAAAAGAAGTATGGGGTCTATGAGTTTATTACAATATTTTTGTGCGAAAACTTTATAACTTACTATAAATGTTACTTTAATTTTATACGAGGGATTCCAGTTGATGAAGAAACTTGTGAATATATGTATGACAGCATTGTCTCAGTAAAGGTTCAGAATAAATCTTCTGCTAACTCTACAGACGAAAACAGAAAAATAACTTCCACAAAGAGGCTGGTGATAACATTGAATGATGGTAAAGTCATTCGTCTTCAACTAGAGGCATCTAGAAGGCTTGATTCAAGCAATTCTCTATGTCTATCTACGATTGACGAAGTGGCTCAGAGTATTAGATCTATGCTAAGGAGAAGTCGCAGAAATAGAATGGATAATGACGAATAAGAACCTCTCATAGGGCGATCGCTGGAGACGTTTCAGGAATTCGATCGACGTAAAATCAAAGCCAATGCGCACAAACTTCTGGGTGAAATTTACAATGCTATGAATGATGGTGAAGGGGCGCGACGTTGGCGAAGCCTCCCAGAATGGGAATCGTTCCAGCAGAGTCGTGAGATCTATCAGGAACTTGATTTACCTGGGAAAGTGGAGGAAATCGATCGGTTGATGGCGTGATAGGTTGAGCGATCGGAGGTTTACAATCGATCGAGACTCAATGCGATTCCCGTTCCGGGAGGCTGCGCCAACGATTACAATAGAAAGGTAAGCGAAGAGAAACCTATGCAACTCAACATTGAATTAACCTCAGAATACGAATCAAAACTGTTTTATGTTCAACAAAGAACTGAGCAAAAAGACCTAAAAGCCACGATCGAAGCCGCGATCGATGCCTATTACAGTCAACTAGAGCCAATCCAAAAGACCGCTTTAGAAATTTTCCAAGACTCTGGATTTATTGGGTGCGCTCAAGGTGATGAGAATCTGTCAACCCATTATAAATCTGTCGTCAACGCAGCCATTCAAGAGCGATTCAATCAATCACAAGACCTATGATCATCGCTGATACTGGCTTTTTCTTTGCACTTGCAAACCCCCGCGATCGATATCACTCCGCCGCATTACGAGCACTCGAAGCAATCAATGAACCGCTTATCACCACTTATCCGGTCATTATAGAGACCTGTTATCTCCTACTTTCGACCAGTGGAAACTTTGCACAGGTTAAGTTCCTCACGGATCTATCGAGTGGAGCCGCTGACATTTTCCATCTACAAGATCAGCATCTCACTCGGATGATTGAACTCATGAATCAATATGCAGATTTACCCATGGATATGGCAGATGCATCACTCGTCGTTCTTGCCGAACATTTGGGGCACGGAAAAATTCTGTCGAGCGATCGTAGAGACTTTCACGTTTACCGCTGGAACAATACTCAACCGTTTGAAAATCTGCTGCTAAATGATCTGTGATGTCGATTGGCCTCACTATCCTCACAGACCTAGGGCAAATCTACGCAAGAGAAATCCTAGACATCGCCCGCGTCTATCTAGAAATCCCCGCACTCCAAAACTTGACACTTGCGGAAACGCTTGTAAGTCGTTGGCGCAGCCTCCCGGAACGGGAATCGCTTGAGAGGTTTCAGGAATTCAACAGACGCAAACTTCAAGCTAATGCTCACAAACTTTTAGGTGGAATTTACAATGCTATGGATGATGGTGAAAGGGCGCGGCGTTGGCGTAGCCTCCCAGAATGAGAATCGTTCCAGCAGAGTCGCGATGTCTATTGTGCAATCGATCTTCTTGGGAAAGTGGAGGAGGTTGAGCGATTGATAGATTGCATAAGTTAGATTGCATAAGTTAGGAGCTATCGAAATGATACCAGGTGGAAATCATCTTAACGTTTTCGATCGTGCGCTCTTTCGTAAGCGTCGTCATGTTCTGCAAAACTCAAAATCAAAACTCGCTTTGGTGCAGGCGATTCATAAATTCGGTAGACCAAGCGATAGGCAATGACTAGCCCATCAATTTCGATCGATCGGTAATTGGCAAGTTTACCCGTCAAGCCATGACTCGGAATTCCACGAGTTCCATAGGGATCGATCGCGAGAACCTGCTGGTAACGAACAAAATCATCCTGAAGTTCTTCAGGGAGTTCAGGGATATCTTGTTGAATCACGGCTTGATTAATCTGAATTTTGTATTGAGTAGCCACGAGTTGTTAACCAGTCATTAAGTTCCGCTTCATCAACTTCTTCGCCTTCTTCGATCGTCGTGATCCAGCGAGAAGGATCATCGATATTGGATAGCCGATCGATTGCTCTGGCTTCTGCGGACCTGCCTTGACTGGAGTGAATCTTGAGTTCCTTCACCAAGGAAGCCAGAGAATCTTGAACGGTTTCTCGAATGATAATCTTGAGTTGGTCAATAGTGAGGTCTTTGACTTGCATTGCCATAGGTAAAGTCCTGCAAGATATAAGCTGCCTGGATCTTAGCTTATTTCGGTAAGGAATGATTCCCATTTTGAAAGGCTTTACGAGTCCCAGTCTGGGAGGCTTTGCCAACGCATTTCCCTCAGCCTCCTCTACGCCGATCGTCTCCGCCCCCCTCACCGACCTAGGGCAAATCCACACAAGAGAAATCCTAGACAACCGATGTCTTAGTTCTTCTAGGGGTTGGGAAGCGCTACTCGAAAGCCATGACCTAGAAGACCCTGACCCAGAATCGTTGGCAAAGCCTCCCGGAACCGGAATCGCCGCAAGCCTCCACTGTGGATTAGATGGCTCTCCCTAACCCACGGCACGAACGTCGAAGAGATATGTCACAATGAGGAGTAAGTTAAAAAATGTAAACATTCTCCAGGATCAAGGACTTCGGCACATGCGTGTAATTTTGATGACAGGAAAGGGCGGAGTAGGAAAGACCTCCGTCGCCGCCGCAACAGGTCTGCGCTGTGCCGAGTTGGGGTACAAAACCCTTGTTCTCAGTACCGACCCCGCGCATTCTTTAGCCGATAGCTACGACATCGAACTGGGT
Source organism: Synechococcales cyanobacterium (assembly GCA_043764895.1). Classification (GTDB taxonomy): domain Bacteria; phylum Cyanobacteriota; class Cyanobacteriia; order Leptolyngbyales; family Leptolyngbyaceae; genus JAAFJU01. The sequence continues at coordinate 11,198 of JAYUJY010000223.1, forward strand.
CACGAACCCAAGGAAGTCCGTCCCAACCTCTGGGGAGCCGAACTTGATGCCCTTATGGAACTCGAAGGCAACTGGGGAGCCGTCAAACGCTACATCACCCAAGTCCTTCAAGCTCGCGGACTCGAAGGAGTTCAGGCTGAAGAACTGGCTATTCTTCCCGGCATGGACGAAATCTTTGGCCTTGTGCGGATGAAGCGCCACTATGACGAAGGCGTGTTTGACGTGTTGATTATTGACTCCGCACCGACGGGGACGGCCTTGCGATTGCTCAGTTTGCCGGAAGTCGGCGGCTGGTATATGCGCAAACTCTACAAACCCTTTCAGGGGCTTTCCCTAGCGCTGCGTCCGCTGGTCGAACCCATTTTCCGCCCGATCGCAGGCTTCTCCCTGCCTAACAAAGAAGTCATGGATGCGCCCTACGAGTTCTACGAACAAATCGAAGCCCTACAAAAAGTGCTCGTCGATCCCACGAAGACCTCCGTCCGTCTCGTGATGAACCCTGAAAAAATGGTGATCAAAGAGTCGCTTCGTGCCCATGCGTATTTAAGCTTGTACAACGTCGCCACCGACATGGTGATTGCAAACCGAATTATCCCCGACAGCGTTCAGGATCCGTTTTTCCAACGCTGGAAGGACAACCAGCAGCAGCACAAAGCTGAAATTCACGAGAACTTCCATCCGCTCCCCATCAAAGAAGTGCCCTTGTACTCTGAAGAGATGTGTGGCCTTGAAGCGCTCGATCGACTAAAAGATACTCTCTATCACGGCACCGAAGACCCCACCGAGGTCTACTACAAAGAGATTACCCTACGCGTCGTTCCGGTCGAAAACCAGCAATATAGCCTAGAAATCTACCTTCCCGGCATCGAGAAAAGCCAAATCAACCTCAGCAAAAACGGCGACGAACTCAACATCACGATCGGCAATCATCGCCGGAACATGGTGTTGCCTCAAGCCCTTGCTGCCCTCCAACCCGCTGGCGCAAAAATGGAAGACGACTACCTAAAAATCCGCTTCGCCGATCCCGCCCGCATCTAGCCCACCTCCTGTACGGGCGCGCCTCCCGCGCCCTTTCCAGATCTCCCGATCGCCCCTCCCAAAATCCCCACAAAAAAAGAAGGACCCTCGCCCTTCCTTCTTCAAGTTCAAAACCCGATCGAAATCTAAGAATCAAACTGATTAGACCGACGATACTGAAGATACGCTGCAAAAAACAACCCACCCAGCGTAATCGGAATTAAGCCTGCCACAATCCCCAACAGAATCGGTTCAATCATTTTCGCTCTCCTGAAAATACTCAGCTCAACCGACATAATCAATCGCTATGTAATAACATCAACAATTGGTATCTATCATCTTACCTTAGCCCCGCCGTAAACCCTAAAATCCAGCGCCCCATAATCTATAATTTATGAACATTTGTATAGAAGCTTGGATAGGAGACCTTCGATCGGAAGCTAAATCCGAGGTCAGATCCGACGGCTAGTTTCAACTGTTAACGATTCATCCCGCTCTATCCCCACCTACTGCCGTGAACCAGCAACTCCTTCCCACGTACCCTCCCGCCGAAGGGTTTCCCCCCAAGATTGCCGCCTTGATCTTGGGAATCCTAGCGCTGAGTGCCTCGCTTTTGATGGGGATGTATCCGTTTCAGAAGAGCGACCCGTACACCGATCGCGTCCTCACACACCTCGGTAACCCGGCCCAGGGTCATGCTATTTTTCAGATGAATTGCGCCAGTTGTCACGGTCTCCATGCAGACGGGAAAATCGGCCCTAGTCTTAGAGGCGTCTCCAGTCGGCGAAATAAAACGTTTCTCATCGAACAGGTCACCAGTGGGAAAACGCCTCCCATGCCCCAATTCCAGCCCAGTGTTGAAGAGATGGCAGATTTGCTTCAGTATCTAAATACGCTATAGACTTAAGGGCGACCGATAGGGCGATCGATCGCTTTAGTCACGTCAGCAATGACGTTAGCCAAATTTAATTTGTTACTGATGGAATGCCATGTCTATGAATCGCGTGTATGACAATAACGAACTGAGCCTTTTAGATCTAGAAATAGATCTCGATGATCCGCTCGATCGCATTGCTCTGCCCGAAGATGCACCGATCGTGGTTCCTCCGAACCCTGACGAAATGCTATTGCTGCTTATTCACGGCGGCACTCAAACCCGCATGAGTGCCGCCCGCGTCTTTTGCGAAATCAAAGACGATCGTAGTATTCCTCACCTGATTCGGCTGCTCGGCGATGACTGTGCCCAAGTCCGGGTCAGCGTCGTCTATGCGCTCGGTCGCAATACCAGCCCAGATGCCGTGGAACCACTGATCCATCGCTATAACCAAGATTGGAATGGCTACGTCCGCAAGGGCGTCGTTTGGGCACTGGGGAATCACCGAGACAGACGGTCTATCCCGACGCTGCTTGAAGGAATGCGGAATGATATTTCAGCGGTGCGGCTGTGGGCAGCGAGTGCTTTGGCGCAGTTGGCGAGCTTGGGTTATGAGGCGACGATCGTTGCCATTCCGCCCCTTATTGAAGGTTTGCGGCGGGATGCAGTGTCTGCCGTTCGCAGCAATTGTGCTTGGGCCGTGGGTGAACTGTGTCGTGAGTTGCCGTCCAACGTGATTTATGCCACTGCCGTAGATGCCTTGATCGAAGCTTTTGCGGAAGATGACGATCTCAGCGTGAGAGAGGATGCCAAAACCGCCATGCTGAAGCTGGGTGATACGCGAGGGTTACAGGTGATTGAAGAACTTGAAGCGGAAGGGTGGGGACTGTAGGGGATTAGGGAGCCAAAGCCATCGCAAACCGATCGACGCCTTCCAAGTCCCGCAATCGCTGAATGTTCGTATATCCCGCCTGATCCAATAGGGGCACAATAGTGTCCATTTGGCCCTGCATCATTTCCACCATCCACAGTCCCGACGGCTTCAAATACGTTGGCGCAATCTGGATCAACTGCCGCAAACACGCGAGTCCATCCTCGCCGCCATCGAGGGCAAGATGCGGTTCATGAATCGTCACTTCGGGCTGCAAGCTTAAGACCTCTTGACTGGGAATGTAGGGCGGGTTTGAAATCATCCCGGCGATCGATCCCTTTACCGAGTCCAGTGGCTCAAACCAACGACCTTGATAAAACTGAATCCGATCGCCGAATCCCAACCGTTCTGCATTGGTTTTAGCAACGGCTAAAGCATCAGCACTGGTATCGACCGCGTGAATGCTAGCATGAGGCATGAGATCCGCTAACGCGATCGCAATTGCCCCGCTGCCTGTGCCGAGATCCACCCAATGTCCGTGAGCGAGGTTAGGTGAATTTTTGAGAAATTCTTCAACGTAATCGATCAGGCACTCCGTCTCAGGGCGAGGAATAAGCACTGCCGGGGACACCTGAAGTTCAAACTGTCGCCACGGGGTGCGGCCTACTAAATATTGGACCGGAACGCGATCGAAAATCCGTTGGTGCCATTTGCTTTGTAGCGTTGCTAAAGACCATTCGCAGTGGAGATGTGATTTGCGTTCGTAGCTGCCAAACTTTAATGAAATGCGATCGAGATCCGTCACTTCTAGCAATAACCAATCTAGTTCTGCGGGTGCAACTGAGTGCGCGATCGCCAATTGCTGCGCTGCTGCCAACCATGGGATAAATCCAGCCGTTGCGATCGCAATTCGTGCCAATTGTAAGTCCTCGTTCGGTAATCGATCAATTCACTATAAATCCTAGTGGTCTGCGGCTTAAATAATCCAGCGATTCAACTCCTCCTCGTTGGGTTTGGGGCACGGCAAGCCATGCCCCTACAGCCTCTTAAACCCGGATCTGTAGGGGCATGGCTCGCCGTGCCCCAAACCCAAAGAAGAAAAGATCAAGGTCTCATTAATGCCGCAGACGACTAGGGCACGGCGATCGCGCTTAACGGGATTATTTCATTCAAGGGGCGGATGGTTTCAGACTATCGTTATATGCCAAAATTAAACACAATTTATGGGAAACAACCATGAACGGAACGTGTCTTTGCGGTGCAATAACGATTCAAACGCCGAAGCATAAAACTATTGATGCGTGTCATTGTGGAATGTGTCGGCGATGGGGCGGCGGACCCGCGTTGGGGTTAGCGTGTGGCTCGGATGTGACGATCGACGGTGCTGAACAATTAAAAACTTATCAGTCTTCAGAATGGGCTGAAAGAGCATTTTGTGGTGAATGTGGAACTCATCTGTTCTACCGATTACTGCCGACTAATGAATATTTTGTTCCAGCAGGTCTTTTTCAGGATGAAACTGACTTTGAATTCAAAGAGCAAATCTTTATAGACCGAAAACCGAGCTACTATGAATTTGCCAATCAAACTGTCAATCTGACAGAAGCCGAAGTCTTCGCAAAGTTCGCGTCACTGGCTAACCCGTAAGTTTCTTCAGCGTCCAGCTTCTCCCCCACTGCAATGAACCCGATCGCCCCCCAAACGCTCGTCATCAAAGTCGGCACCTCTAGCCTGACCTCTTCCGAGACTGGAAATCTGGCCCTCTCCACGATCGCCACTTTAGTCGAAGTCCTCAGCGAACTGCGGCAAGCGGGACATCGCGTGGTTTTGGTGTCGTCGGGGGCGGTGGGCGTCGGCTGTGCGAGGTTGGGAATGAGCGAACGCCCGAAGGTGATGGCTGTAAAGCAGGCCGTGGCGGCAGTGGGACAGGGGCGATTGATGCGGATTTATGATGATTTTTTTACGGCCATGCAACAGCCGATCGCACAGGTTTTACTCACGCGCGGGGATTTGGTGGAACGCAATCGGTATGTCAACGCCTATCGCACATTTCACGAGTTGTTAAACCTAAACGTGATTCCTGTGGTGAATGAAAATGACACCGTTGCGGTTGATGAATTGAAATTCGGAGATAACGACACGCTTTCGGCGCTGGTTGCGGGTTTGGTCGATGCGGACTGGTTGTTTTTACTCACAGATGTTGACAGGCTTTACACCGCCAATCCCCGAACAAATCCAGATGCAAAGCCGATCGAAGTCGTGCATGACATTGACGCTTTGGAGGTGGATACGGGACATGCTGGGAGTCAGTGGGGCACAGGCGGCATGGAGACCAAGATTTCGGCGGCGCGAATTGCGTCTGGAGCCGGGGTTCGCACGATCATCATGAACAGTAATACCCCACGAAATCTATTTAAAATCCTAGCTGGAGAATCGATCGGCACTCGCTTTGAACCGCAAGACAACCCCATTACCGCGCGTCAACGGTGGATTGCTCATGGCATGGTTCCGGCGGGAAAGCTCTACCTCGACGACGGCGCAATGAATGCGATCGCCTTAGCAGGGAAATCGCTCTTACCCGCAGGGATTATCGGGATTGATGGCGAGTTTCAGCGCGAAGACACGGTGCGCATTTGTAACCTGCACGGGCAGGAAATCGCGCGGGGATTGGTCAACTACACTAGCAAAGAGTTGCAGAAGATTCGGGGTCATCGATCGATCGAAGTCACGGAGCTTCTCGGCTATGAGGGCGACGAAACCGTAGTGCATCGCGATAATTTGGTGATGATGCGAAAAGGGCTACGGTAGAAACAATGTCAGAATTTCCGCATGACGACTTCGCGAAGGAATATTTAACAGAATTGCTGAGTAACATTGGCACCGCTGTTCCCAATAAAGTAATTAAGTCCGAACGCCGAGAAGGCGATCTTTGGTTTGAACGTGATACTAAATTAACGATCGCAACCCAGCGAAAAAAATTAGGATTAATGGGTCAGCTTTTACGGCGGGATTCATTGATTGAAGTATTTCGTAATCCAGCGACGGCGATGGAAATTCGGGCCTGTCGGGGAAAGTTGACGGATATTGAACGGGATATGGCACGCTCGGCGAAACGCAAGGATGAGACCTTGACAGAAGAAATGTTACCGGATTTGTGGGTCATTATGCCGACGGCTTCGGAGGAGATCTGTAAGGGTTTTGGGCTTCGGAAGTCTCGCATTCCAGGTGTATATCGATGGCCGAAGCTCGATCGGACGGGCTTGATCGTGGTTCATCAATTGCCTATTACGGACGAAACGCTGTGGATTAGGCTACTTGGTCGAGATGGAAATCAAGAACGGGCGATTCACGAACTGGTGACAAAACCCGATCAATCTGCGCTCTATAATAGTATTGAAGAAATTCTGGCGAACTACCGTGCCAAATTGGAAGCAAATCGCTCACTTACCCCAGAAGAAGAGGAATTGATTATGAACCTGTCTGCGGCTTATCTGAAAAAACAAGAAGAATGGAAGTTGGAAGGGAAATTGGAAGGGAAATTGGAAGGGAAGTTGGAAGCGGCGATCGGTCTACTCCGGGAGGGGATGACGCCTGAAATGATTGCTAGGGCTTTAGGACTCCCGATCGAGTCCATCGAAAACCTTCGTCCTCGCCTCTAAACCCGATCGCCCGGTCTTGTGTTAGCCCAACCGACCCTTTGCCACCGCCAGCCCACGACGCACCTGCTCAAACCCCGTCCCCCCAAAACTATTCCTCGCGGCCACCACCTGACGAGGGGCGATCGCTGCATAAATATCGGATTCAAACGCCGGATGCAACGCCTGCCACTCCTCCAAGGTCAAATCCTTAAGGAGCTTCCCCGCCGCCAAAGAGGTTCGCACCACCGTCCCTACCAACCCGTATGCTTCTCGAAACGGAACGCCCTTGCTTGCTAGATAATCCGCTACATCCGTCGCATTAGAAAAATCTTCGGCGACGGCTTCGGCTAACCGCTGTGGCTTGAAGACAATCCCCTCCTCAAACAAAATTGTCATCGCCTCAAGACACGATCGCACCGTCTGAACCGCATCAAATAAGCACTCCTTATCCTCTTGGAAATCCTTGTTGTAGGCCAACGGCAAACCCTTGATAATCGTCAACATCGCCTGTAAATGCCCAAATACCCGCCCCGTCTTTCCACGTACTAATTCTGGTACATCAGGATTCTTCTTCTGCGGCATAATGCTCGATCCCGTCGCACAGGCATCGGTCAACGACACAAACCCAAACTCCTGCGACGCCCAAAAAATCACCTCCTCGGACAATCGGCTCAGGTGCGCCATAATCAAACTCGCCGCCGCCAAAAACTCCACCGCAAAATCCCGATCGCTCACCGCATCCAAACTATTGCCATACACCGACTCAAAGCCCAACAACTCCGCCGTATAGTGCCGATCGATATTGAATGTCGTCCCCGCCAGCGCCCCAGCCCCCAACGGACAAATATTCACCCGCTTACTCACATCCATCAACCGTTCAATGTCGCGCTCCGTCATTTCCACGTACGCCAACAGATGATGCGCCAAACTGATCGGCTGCGCTCTTTGAAGATGGGTGTAGCCGGGAATCAGTGTTTCGACATGCGCTTCGGCGTGGTGGACTAGGGCCGACTGGAACGATCGCAGTTGAGCTTGAATCTGAGCGATGTGGTCTCTTAAATACAAACGGGTGTCCGTGCCCACTTGATCATTGCGCGATCGAGCGGTGTGTAGCTTCTTGCCCACGTCTCCTACGATCGCAATCAAACGCTTCTCCACGGCAAAGTGAACGTCTTCATCCTCTACCGTGGGATGAAACTGGTGATTGCGGTATTCCTGGCGGATTTGCTCTAGTCCAGCGACCAAGCGATCGGCTTCGTCTGGGGTGATAATCTGCTGCTTGGCCAACATCTTCGCGTGGGCCTGCGATCCGGTCAGATCGTATTCAATCAGCGCAATATCAAAACCAATGCTGGCATTGAACAGCACAATAGCGGGATGGAGCGACCTTTCAAAACGTTGGCTCCAGGCTGGGGACATATCTGGGGACGAGGCTTGCGACGACGAGGCTGGGGGAGAACTTTGCTGCACGGGTGAGGATGTCCTTGGGTACGACAGCAAAGGATTATCTCTGATAAGGGTGACGCGCAGCAAGCGTTAGCCGTAACTGGTAAATGATTTCGCCAGATAGCCAATAATCATGCCGATCAAAAAGGCCCACACTTGACCTGTCCGGACAAATTTCCCCCACACTTTAGACACATCGTCTTGGATATTAGTTTCCTTAAATTGCGCAATGACTTGTGCGAGAACCGGATGGTCATGGCTTGTAGGCAGGTCTAGCGCGGGGAGATGGAGTGCCTGGAGATGCAGGGTTTGAAGCAGATCGAGGTGGGGCAGATCCATCGGGATGAACTGGATGAGGTCGATTAACATGGTGCAGACGGGATAGGTGGATGGTTGTGCAACGCCTATCGAATAGACTCGATTTGCGCGGATCACAGGTTAATAGTACTGCTGGTTTTCAGATTGGCGAAACAGATTGGCAAAACACGGCTTCGATCGGGCATTCTGAGTTCAGTCCGCATAGGCTCTTATTTCTAAGCTGTAGCAAGCGTTATCTCCGTCCAATACCCTCCTAGGAGTTTTCCGGTGCCTCTGTTCATCACCCCTGCCCAGCCGCCGCTTGCGTTTATTCCACCCGCGCTAGACCTGAATATTGTGCGCCTAACGCAGTGGCTTCTGCCCTTGTGGATGCGATCGAAGACGTCTCTGACGGAGGTGCAGGCCCACAATCTAGAGGAACTGGTGCGCGTCTATCAGCAGTTTGAGCAGCGGCAAGTGCGGGTAATTTTGGCGTTTCGGCATCCGAGTGTAGATGATCCGATTTGTATGGGATACACCTTGGGACGGCTCCTCCCGAAGACGGCGAAAACCTTGAACATCAAACTGCGATCGGTGAATCATGCGCATTTTATGTACGATCGGGGCATTCCGCTGTGGGCCGGGAAATCCATGGGTTGGCTGTATTCCAAATTGGGCGGCACGCCGATCATGCGTGGAAAAGTCGATCGCACGGGCTTAAAATCAGCGCGAAAGCTATTGCTAAACGGTCAGTTCCCCCTCCTAGCCGCACCCGAAGGCGGCACCAATGGCCATAGTGAAATCATGAGTCCGCTTGAACCGGGCATCGCACAAATGGCGTTTTGGTGCATGGAGGATTTGCGTAAAGTCGGTCGGGATGAAGACGTTTTGATTGTGCCGATCGGGATTCAATACAAATACACGTCGTCTCCTTGGGTGGCGATTCAGGAATTACTCAATGAGTTAGAACGCGATTGTGGCGTGACATCACAACAAGGGATTGGAGATACGTTAGATGAAATGACCTATCATCGAATGTATGGCTTAGGCGAATATTTGTTATCCAGTATGGAAACGCACTATCACCGTTTTTACCGATGTAAAAGAATCGATACTACAACGCTATCTGGGGACAGTAACCATCAATTTGGCCAACGCTTACAGCATTTAATGAACAATGCTTTGACAGTTGCTGAACAGTACTTTGGCGCACCGGGACGAGGCAGTGTGATCGATCGCTGTCGTCGATTAGAACAGTTAGCGTGGGAATTAATTTACCGGGAAGATCTCAATTTGGAGTCGTCATCACTCTTGGAGCGCGGACTGGCCGATCGGGTGGCAGAAGAGGCGAGTTTGCGGCTGTGGCATATGCGGCTTGTGGAGGGATTTGTGGCGGTGACGGGGAAATATGTGCAGGAAAAAATGACCATAGAACGGTTTGCGGAGACGTTGTTATTGACCTGGGAAATGGTCCAAAAGATCAAGCAAGATCGTCCAGGGCTAAACCGTCCGAAGCTGGGAAAAAAGTGTGGGTTTGTAACGATCGGGGAGCCTATTGCAATTTCAGGTCGGTGGGATGAGTACAGCCTCGATCGTAAATCCGCCAAACGATCGGTTGCAACCCTAACGCAGGATCTTCAGGTTGCGCTTCAGTCGATGATTCAGTGAAAGTCTTAGGATTTGATCAACAACCACGCGCGGCCAACCATCGATCGAACGATCGTTGACTCTCACCGCTTTTGCGACCTGCTAGCAATCCTTCTAATTCGATATGTTCATCTAGATCGGCCCATTCGATCGCAATGCCATCACCGAAGATTTCCCAGTTTTGACGTTCTTCAGTAGAGGCATGGAGTAGACGAGGATACCAGGCAAGTGGCACACTCAACTGCCGACCATCCACTAAGTCCACAATGAGATGGGTTTCATTTATGACGATCGTCAATGCGATCGGATCAGCTTCTAATGTCAAAGTAGTCATTCCATGCCTCCAAAAGTATTTCTCGGTTGTCTTCTATGAGTTTAGCAATCGTTCTTAATTCGTGATCCTTAAAGCCCCGATTTTTATCTTGAGTTACGGAATTCAACCAATATTTTACTAGTTGCCGATCGCGCTTCACATGAATGTGTGGCGGTTCAGAGCGATCGGAACTGAAAAAAATAAAATTATAAGGTCCAACTTTTAAAATGGTAGGCATGGCTCAAAAATATTCCAAAAACAAACAAAAGATTCTAAATTGTCATTTTTTCTCAGTACATATGAGATTGCTATATTTACACATGTTGAGAATTATCGAAACTTATACGTGCTCAAAATTACCGAACCTTGTCCAAAAATATCATAGTCCTGGAGCAACTTAGCGAATCTCTTGATCTATAAGCAAATAAACACGCTTGAGAATCATCATCAATGTAAGTGCGAAGACGATCATAAAGTAGTAAGAAATCCACGAGATTACTTGCACTAAAATTCTCTGATTGAATTTTTCACCAATGAAATGTAGTAATAAAAAAACTATATCAAATATTGATATTAAAATAGCAAACGAAATACTTGAGTAGACTTGTTTTAGGACTTTTGATAATTTTTCATAGTTTACTTGAGAGTTTCCTGAACTAGGTGGAATAACTGGTCGATTTGATTGGACTTGTTGAGCTAAGAGCAAATTTTTATCTTTAGCTTTCTGCTTTATGTCAAAAATAAGTAACAATAAATTGAACAACAACCCGATAAAAATTGAGAGTATTGTCACAAAAAGATTGACTGCATCCTTATCTAGACGTAAATCTATATAAATCGCTAATGTGGAGCTAATTATGGGAGTTCCAAAGAAGAGAATTACATAAGGGAGATGAATAGAACGAGTTCTCTCACTCTCAAGTGTTTTTAGATGGTCGCGGATAATTTTGGTAGGATCGATAATCTCAAGCATTTTCTCACCTGTACATAATTTCCATCATTTTACTGCAATAAGAATGGGCTATTTGATTAATGGAATCGAATGTTGGATGACCATCTGAATCAAGCGATAATTGAGGATCTTTAGAAATATCAAAATAATTTCTTACTCGACTAAAGTCTCCTAAATTAATAATTTTTCTTAATCCACCAATTTCAACTTCTACTTTTATAGTGTCATAGTCTCCATCAGATTCTTTAAGCTCAAGAATCTCATTTACTTTGCGTTCTTTTTTTTGGAGTACGAAGAAAATTAGAAAATACTTTTGTATTAATGGGAAATCGGTGATTTCGATCTTTGACTTGGTATGTAATCTCGCGTGATATTGGAATTTCTGTATGATTCTCATCTAGAGAGTCTATTAGGTCATGAGAAATCTCGAACTTTATAAATTTTAGATTCTTGATTATTCCAGTAGATAAATACTGCTCAATAATCACATCTAAGACCAGCGGCGATATACCAATTTCGCAATCCGGAAACTTACTTTCAAAAGGTCTAGAAATAAGTTTCCCTAAATCTTTTCTAATTCCTTTAGTCCCAGTTCTGCTCAGAATTAAAATAGCTTCATCAGATTGTGCTCGAATTGAACAAAGAAAATAGAACGGCAATAGTTCAGCTTGATCTTTTTCTCTTGAGTGAACTGTTTTCAGCGTCTTCTTATCAACAATATTGCTAGACATACCATAGTTTCCACTCTCAATAATTCCCGCAATCTCACACGGAGACGCAGAAACTGACCGAAAGACTTTCATAAGAATTTTATTATGCTCATCAACCTTAGGTTGAGAGGACATTTCTTGAAGAAAAATTTTCAAGAAACCAATAAGATCAATTCCGCCATGGCTCCCATCTAAAGTAAGTGAGTCGTCAGATTTCTGATTGGGATTTGAGTTTTTCTTTCGCTTAATTCTAATCGAATAGCACGCTAGGCTAAAATTGCTCATTGATAATCAACTCGAAGTCCAGAAGACTTATATAAATAAAAATGGGAGAAAGCTATGTGCTCTCTCCCATTAAATATATCCTAAACCTGAAATTTATTTCTTACTCGCAGCAAACTTCTTATCAAGCTTCCGCAACCGCACAGATTGAGGCGTGATTTCCAGCAGTTCGTCTGAACCGATGTACTCTAGCGCCCGTTCTAAGCTCATCTCCTGAGGCGCTTTGAGCTGGACGGTTTCTTCACCGCCGGATGCCCGGTGGTTGGTCAACTGCTTGCTCTTGCAGACGTTCAGAGCGAGATCTTGCGGACGGTTGTGTTCGCCGATGATCATGCCTTTGTAGACCTTGGTGGTGGGCTTGATGAAGAACAAACCGCGATCTTCAGCGTTCATGAGGGAGTAGAACGTCGCCGTCCCTTCTTCCATCGAGGTGATGACGCCGTTGTAACGAGCGACAATTTCGCCAACGAGAGGACGATAGTCTAGGAAACTGTGATTCATGATGCCCTCACCGCGCGTCATGCGGATGAAGTCGCCCCGGAACCCGATCAAAGCCCGAGCTGCGACGACAAATTCTAACACCGTTCGACCGCTGCCGTTGGCTTCCATGTTGGTCATTTCGGCCTTGCGAGTGCCGAGTTTCTCAATGATCGAACCCACGGCTTCATCAGGCAAATCAACGGCCAAAAGCTCAAATGGCTCACAGCTCTTACCGTTTAGTTCGCGGTAGATTACCTGCGGCTGAGACACCTGGAACTCATACCCTTCGCGGCGCATGGTTTCGATCAAGATGCCCAAGTGCAACTCGCCTCGTCCCGCAACAGCAAATTTGTCGGGGGAATCGGTTTCTTCGACGCGCAGGGCGACGTTGGTTTGTAGTTCCTTCATCAGACGATCGCGAATCTGACGGGAGGTGACGAACTTACCTTCTTTCCCGGCAAACGGCGAATCGTTGACCATAAAGGTCATTTGCAACGTCGGTTCATCGACGCGAATCATTGGCAACGCTTGGGGATCGTCTGGATCGGTAATCGTTTCACCGATGTTTGCCTCAGCAAATCCGGCTACTGCCACCAAGTTTCCAGCGGTCAGTTCGGCGACTTCAATCCGACGCAACCCATCAAAGCCCATGAGCTTGGAGATTTTGCCTTTCACAATGTTGCCGCCGTCTTGGACCAAGGCCGCCTGTTGTCCAGCGCGGATGGTGCCGTTGTGGATTTTGCCGATAACGATTCGACCGAGGTATTCGGAGTAGTCGATCGTCGTGACTTGAAGCTGCAAAGGCTTGTTTGGGTCGCCCACTGGAGGTGGAACGTGACGCAAAATCGCATCAAATAGCGGCGTCATGCTATCAGACTCTTCTTCTAGAGTGGTCTTGGCAAATCCGCCCAAACCCGACCCAAAAAGGTATTTAAAGTCACACTGATCGTCATCCGCACCGAGTTCGAGGAAGAGATCTAAAACCTTATCGACGGCGCTATGAGGATCCAGTCGGACCCGATCGATTTTGTTCACAAATACGATCGGACGAAGACCTTTTTCAAGGGCTTTTTTCAAGACAAAGCGCGTCTGAGGCATCGGGCCTTCATTGGCATCCACAATCAGCAAACAGCCGTCAACCATGCCCAAGACCCGCTCGACTTCGCCGCCGAAATCCGCGTGTCCAGGGGTATCCACAATATTGATCAGCGTATCCTTGTAGCGCACTGCCGTGTTTTTCGACAGAATGGTGATGCCCCGCTCCCGCTCTAGATCGTTGGAATCCATCACGCAATCCGGGACTTCTTCATTTTCTCGGAAAGTACCTGCTTGTTTCAGCAGGGCATCCACGAGCGTGGTTTTGCCGTGGTCAACGTGAGCGATGATGGCAACGTTCCGAATGGGAAGAGACATAGGGACCTAAGAGGTAAAGAAAGTCTTAACAAATGTACAGGTGAATATTCTAGCGGGTTTGGGCACTATCGTGGAAGTTCCTCCGGGTTTTGATGTCACTTTGGGGAAGACTGTATGGAGAACTGCTCCCTATTTTTCATCCTGATCCGATCGCAACGCTATGAATGTCCTCTTGCTTCTACCCACAGCGCTTAAAGCTCACATCGACAAATCGCTGACCCTAAAGACCCTGGCATGGCTAGGGATCCCCATGATTAGCGTCTCCGGAGCAGTCATAGTCTATTTCTACCACTACAGCTTTCAACTTGCGGAAAACCAACTGCGGCAGTCTCTTACCCAGCACATCGAAACGAGTAGCAAACGCGACAGCGACATCTTCCAACTCGCAGAACTCAACCACGCCAACATCAAAACGCACTTCCAAGAGCAGCTCAACGTGCAAGGATCGCCCCAAGACTTAGCGCGCAATCTAGAACGCGATGTGGCGACGTTCGATCGCACCATTTTTGCCTGGACTGACAGCACCCATCGAAACTTCCCGCAAGGTCAAGATATCAAGACTTTTCCGGCCCGTCAGCAGTCCACTGTCTTCATTGGTCCTCAGGTCAAGCTGACGGACGAACTCAAACAGCAAATTCTTCTCTTTCAGGATTTTTCGACTCGCTACGGACGCGCCTTTTCTAGCCGCTACACCAATACCTGGATCAACGGTGCCCAGAACATTTCGAGCGACTACCGACCCGACAGCCCCTGGGGACTTGAAGCTAAGGCCAGCACTAACATCCTGGAAGAGGAATATGGATATTTGGCTGACCCCGTGCATAATCCCACCCGGCAATCCCGCTGGACCCATCTCTACTTCGATGCCGTGCCTCAGCGCTGGATGGTTTCTATTGTCACGCCTGTAGATACTGCCCAGGGCCAACACGTCGCCACAATAGGCAATGACATCATCCTGAATGAGCTGATGGACTTCACCGTGCGCGATCGGTATCCGAAAAGCTACAACTTGATTTTTAACGTGGACGGCCAGCTCATTGTCCATCCCGATCGCATGGAGGAAATCAAAGCTAAAGCGGGCCAGCTCAAACTCCAAGACACCCCAGAAACGGAACTTCAAGCGATTTTTCAACAATCTCAGCAGATGAAAAAACCGATCGAAATCGGACAGAACCCTGATTTTTTGTGGGCGATTACTAAACTGCGAGGACCCGACTGGTTCCTGGTTACAGTCTATCCCAGAGCAGAACTAACGCGCACCGCCCTCGATGAAATTACCCCATTGCTGACCCTAGGGTGCATCGCTCTGTTAACCGAACTCTTTTTCCTATACCAAATCCTGCGCCACCACCTCCAGCGACCCCTCGGGCAGCTCTCTGCTGCGACTGAAGCCCTATCGCAGGGAGACTTTGATGTGAAACTCGACAGCGATCGCACGGACGAGTTGGGCCAGTTGGCGCGATCGTTTAGCCGCATGGCTGAACAGTTGCAGGCGTCGTTTTGCGATTTATCCGGCAGCAACGATCGGCTCGAAGACCAAGTGAATCTCCGTACCCAAGAACTGGAAACCACGTTAAACAATCTCAAACTCACCCAAGCTCAGCTCATCCAAAGCGAAAAACTCTCTAGCCTCGGCGAGATGGTCGCGGGCATCGCCCATGAAGTGAACAATCCGATCGGCTTTGTAGACGGAAATCTCCAGTACGCTGAAGGCTACATGACCCAGCTTCTCGCTCACATTGCGCTCTGCCAGACCCCCCACATTTCGGCTGAAGACCTCGCCAAACATGCTGATCACATTGATCTCGCCTTTATCCAACAGGATCTCCCCAAGCTCCTAACGTCTATGCAAATGGGCACCGATCGCATTCGTGAAATCGTCCTGAGCCTGCGGAACTTCTCTCGCCTCGACGAAGCCCAGCTCAAACCCGCCGACCTCCACGATGGTCTCGACAGCACGCTCATCATTTTGCACCACCGCCTCACCCAGACCCCTGGCCACCCGATCAAGCTTGAAAAAAACTATGGCAATCTTCCCAACGTTCAGTGCTATCCCGGCTTGCTCAACCAAGTCTTCATGAACCTAATTAGCAACGCAATAGACGCCCTAGAGGGCACCCAAAACCCAAAAATTACCCTAAAAACTAACGTCACCCCGCAGCACGCCATTATCAGCATCCAAGACAATGGTCCTGGAATTTCACAAAGCGCTCAAGCGCATATCTTCGATCCCTTCTTTACCACCAAAGAAATTGGCAAAGGCACTGGACTCGGCCTCTCCATCAGTTACCAAATCATCACCGAACAGCACCGTGGCACGATCGTCTGTGAGTCTAATAAATCCAGTGAGTCTAGTAAATCTGGTGAGTCCGGATCCCCGCACGGCACCACGTTTACGTTGACGATCCCGTTGATTCAGAAAGAAATTTAGGAATGAGTTAGGGATCTATTCTTCGTTAGGTTTGGGGCACAGCATAGCCATTCCCCTACAGATCCGGGTTCCAGAGACTGTAGGGGAATGGCTTGCCGTGCCCCAAACCTAACGAGGAGGAGTTGAATCGCCAGAATTTAGCTCAGATTCCCTATTTTAAGGAGGAATTGGGGCGATCGGGTCTTCTGAATCCATAAAGAGGCTTTTAAAGCGGTGTTGACAGGCGAAATTCCCCGCCTACTCCCCGTTTTAAACGATCGTAAAGCGATCGAATGGGGAATGCTTTGTGAAGTTGTCTCTATGATTGGATTGAGTCCATGCGTCAGTTTACCCAAACGATCGCCCAACGGTTTGCCCCAAAAATCCCTCAATCACTGCGGACATCCGTTGCCTGTAAAGCCATGGTTTTTTTGGCTTTGCCGATCGGCGGACTGTCGATTCTTTCGGGGTGCATGGGCTACCACCATGCGGTCACCTCACTCGAACGTCAGACTCACGATCGCTTACGTGAATATCTCAGCGAACGCAGTAAACAAGAAAGCCAAATCTTTGAACTGGCCCAACGAAATCACGCCCATCTCAAACCTCTTCTCCTCGATCGCATCACCCAAGCCCGCACCACCGACCCAGACGCTAGCTTTGACGCCTTGATGAGTCGATGGTCCGACGGGACGCTCCGTAATTTTCCGCAGAATTTGCCTGTTAACCAGTTTGATGCAAAAAAAGAATCGACTGTGTTTATTGGACGTGACGTGCCCTTGACCCGAAACTTAAAACAAGATGTTCTCGCATTTAAGTCAGTAACGGATGCCTATGGTCCGGCCTGGAGTTCGAGCTTTGTCGATACGTGGATTGATAGCTCAGCCAATGTCTCCGTCAACTACTGGAAGGGATCCGCTTGGGCCTTGGGCGCACCCGCAGATATGGATATTAACCAAGAAGAATATGGCTATATCGCTCACAAAAATAACAATCCCGATCGAACGCCTCGCTGGACCGGGGTTTATCGCGATACTGCCGCCCAAAAATGGATGGTTTCGCTCGTTACGCCCGTTGATGATACCCAAGGGAATCATGTGGCCTCGATCGGCAATGATATCGTGATGGATGATCTTCTTCGCCGTACTGAAGACGAATATCTTCCTGGTACTCGAAATGTCATTTTCAGTAAGGAAGGTCGCTTGATTGTCGATAGTCAACATCAAGCCGATCCCACCGTTCTCCAGACCTCCCGATCGACGCACAAGATTCACGATCCAATCCTCCAAGATGTTTTAGAAAAAGCCCATGGCATGACAACGCCCATCGCTCTTACCCAGACGATCGATGGCGAATCTGTTGTAGGAATTACGCCGATTTCGGGCACTGACTGGTATTTTGTTACGATCTATCCCAAGCGCCTCATCGTTCAGCAGGCGATGATTTACACGTTGCCGATCGTCCTTCTCACGGCCTTCACCCTCATCTTTGAAATTTTCTACATCTATTTTATTATCCGAAACCAAATTATTAATCCGCTTCACCAGATTGTTTTTGCCACCCGCAAAGTCTCAGACAACAACTTTAATCTCAATCTCAACACCACCCGACGCGATGAAATCGGAGAACTATCGCGCTCTGTGACCCAAATGGCGGACGCCCTAGAACTGTCCTTTGCGAAACTCGAACACCAGAACGAAACCCTCGAATCTCAAGTCAGCGATCGCACCGCCGACCTGACCCAAGCCCTCGAAGAACTCCAACTGACCCAAACCCAGCTCATCCAAAGCGAAAAAATGTCAGGTCTTGGGCAAATGGTGGCAGGCATCGCCCACGAAATCAACAATCCCGTCAGCTTCATCCACGGCAATCTTCATCCCACTAAAACCTACATTACCGACATTCTGAGGCACCTCCACCTCTACCAAAGCGGTGCCACAACGGATCAAATTCAAACCCATGCCGAGGAGATTGATCTCGAATTCCTAAGCTCAGATTTACCCAAAATCCTAAGTTCCATGCAAATCGGCACCGATCGCATTCGTGAAATCGTCCTCAGCCTGCGCAACTTCTCGCGCCTTGATGAATCCGATCGCAAAACCGTCGATGTCCATGAAGGCATTGAAAGCACATTGCTCATCCTCAATCACCGTCTGAAGCTAAACACCGAAACCATTCGCATCCACAAGAATTACGGCACGTTTTCTTCGATCGCCTGTTTTCCCAGCCAGCTTAACCAAGTGATCATGAACCTCCTAAGCAATAGCATCGACGCCCTCGACACGCACCTCAATCCCCATCCCACCATCACCATCACTACCGACGCAACGATCGCCCAAAACCACCTCCAAATCCGGATTCAGGACAATGGCAGCGGCATCCCCACGGAGGTCCAATCTCGTATGTTTGATCCCTTCTTTACGACTAAGGCGATCGGCAAAGGCACTGGACTCGGACTCTCCATCAGCTACCAAATCATCACCCTCAAACATGGCGGCACCCTCGTCTGTCATTCCAGCCCAGAACATGGCACCACCTTCACCATCACGCTCCCGATCGATCCAACAGCGCTTCCCGCTTCACCAATCTTATTCCTGGAACGGAGTCTGGAACTGGCCTAACTCCAGCAGCCGTTTCGCCGTTTCTGGTTCCACGGGCAGCACCGACAGCCGCGTTCCCCGTTTGACTACCAGCAACTCCTCAGGTCCAAACCGTTCTCGCAGTAGCTCCAGCGAAATGAGGGTATTCAAGGTCTCGACATACTGAAACTTCACCGTGTGCCAGCGCGGATTCTCCAGGGTGGACTTCGGGTCAAAGTACTCGCCTAAGGGATCAAACTGCGAGGGATCGACCACCAACGTCTCGACCACTTTGACAAGTCCAGCCAAACCGGGGGGCTTAGTGTTGGAGTGGTAGAAAAACGCATAGTCACCGACCTGCATGGATTTCAGGTAATTTCGGGCTTGATAGTTGCGCACCCCGTCCCAAATCCCAATGCCTTCACGCTGCATGGATTCAATGCCATAGACATCCGGCTCTGATTTAATCAACCAATACGACATAGCAGAAACATTAACAAAAGTACATCACAAAGACACCAAATTTTACACTGGTTTTTGGCCTGGTTTTTACCCTGGTTTTGTAAGTTGTTTTTTTACCGATCGGCATCTTAAATCTACAATCCTGAACCAAATCAGCCTCTAGCGACTACGCTATATGGAAGTTAATTGTCGCTTTAAAATATTTACTTAATCCCATGAATCACGGTCAAGATGCCCTCTCCGTCCTCAAGGAAACCAGCCGCACTTTCTACATCCCCATCAGTCGTCTTCCGGAGGGCTTAATGGAAGCGGTGGCATCGGGCTATCTGTGTATGCGGGCAATAGATGAAGTCGAAGATCATCCCACGGTGGACAATGCCATCAAGTCCCAGGTGTTGCGCAATCTGAGTCAAGTCCTGCAATCAGGCAGCACGCGGTTTGATGACCATGCATTCGATCGGGCCTTTGGGGATCATGCGTCGGCGTTTCCGGAGGTGTCGCTCAGACTGGCTGAGTGGGCCAACTATGCACCTCTCGACATTGCCCCTCGGGTGTGGGAGGCGACGGCGGCGATGGCCGATCGGATGGCGTACTGGGCGGATCACAACTGGGAAATCAAAACAGAGTTTGACCTCGATCGCTATACCTTTAGCGTGGCGGGATCGGTGGGGTTGCTCTTGTCTGATCTATGGGCATGGCATGACGGGGTACGGACGAATCGGATTCAGGCGATCGGATTTGGGCGGGGGTTACAGTCAGTGAATATTTTACGGAATCACAAAGAGGATCTGGTGCGTGGGGTTAGCTTTATGCCCCACGGCTGGACCCACGTCGAACTGGATGTCTACGCAAGACGAAATTTAGAGTTGGCTGAAGCCTATACCCAAGCCCTGCCTAAGGGTCCCGCCCGTGATTTCTGCGCGTTGCCCCTTGCCTTGGCTCAGGCGACACTTGATACAATGATGCATGGATTGCCAAAGCTATCAAGGTCGCAGGTGATGGCGGTGGTTACTCAGGTGACGGGGTTAAGCTTTTAGGGGTGATGCTAAAGCGATCGCGCTGCCAAATTAGCACGGGCATTGCGGCGCATCATCTCGGGTTTGATTCGACGCAGCGCTGAGGCTCGAAACCGCCGATCGTATTCCGCTTGGGACAACTCTGCTAGTTCTGCTAATTTGGGTGATACGTTCCACTCGTAGGGCTGAAAATCCGCGCAGTCCGTTTCCTGGGCAAAGCGTTGATTCCACGGGCAGACGTCTTGGCAAATATCACACCCGGCCACCCAGCCATTCAGATTTTGGGCAATGTGGTCGGGAAGGGTTTCCGATCGGTTTTCAATCGTATGGTAGGCGATGCATTGGGAGGCATTCACAATAAAGGGTGCCACGATCGCACCTGTGGGGCAGGCATCTATGCAACGGGTGCAGGTTCCGCAGTGTGAGGTGTGGGGCGGATCGGGTTCGAGATCGAGGGTGGTAAGAATCTCGCCGAGGAAAACCCAGGAGCCGTATTCACGGGTGATGACATTACTATTTTTAGCGACCCAGCCGAGTCCCGATCGCTGTGCCCAGAGTTTGTCTTGGATGGGTCCGGTGTCGGCGTAGTAGCGAGTTTTTACGGTGCTATCTAGTGATTCGAGCCACGTTGAAAATGCCTTGAGTTTTTTATGTAGAACCTTATGGTAATCGCGTCCCCATCCGTAGCGTGAAATTTTTGCTGTAGTGTTGTCGGCGTCTTCTCTTGAATGAGGCGTATAGTAATTCAGCACGACACAAATGACAGTTTTTACGTCTGGCAACAGCAATCGCACATCTTGCCGACGCGGTGCTTCCATCCATCCCAAATCGGCATGGTAGCCTTTATTGAGCCAATCATTAAGCTGGGTGGGCGCTTCGTTTTCCCAATCAGAAACCTGTGCAAAACCGACTTTGTGAAAGCCTAGGGTTTCAAGCTGAGTCTGTATCCTGGCGCGATCGATCGTTTCCATCCCAAATCACCCTAAATGCAGATGCCTTGTCACACTAGAATAAGACACTCCGAATGTCTAGCGCTTTTATTTGATTAGCATCGCGATCGACTGCTGAACGTCTTTAAATTTTGTCTCATTCAAGCGAGCTTGCACTTTCAAAGTTTTACTTTGTAAGATGGAGAAGGGCTTATCGACTCGAACCGAACTTTTGATAGGCAACCATCCACGATCGAGGTCCTGATGACTCACTAGAACTTTATAGAGAGACGGAGAGAGATTAGAGGTTAATGCTACAACTACGGCATCAAGAGAGTTTTTGTTGTATCCATTATTGGAAATCACAAGTGCAGGTCGAACCTTGGTCCCGGCTAAATCAGAAAATGGAAATGGAATCAAAATGATATCGCGCTGACTAAGCTTCAAGACAACTCTCCCACAGACCTTCTGGTTCGTCAGCATAGACAGACTGTAAGCCTTCCGCTGCTAGATATTGATAATCACTGAGACGATCGGGGTCTCTCTCAACGACACTCGATTCAAGGCGCAATTGATCCTGAAGGATGAGATGGCGAAGGTAGTCACTCACGGTGATGAACCCTGCCGCTTGTGATTGGGTCTCGGCGAGTGCTTGGACTTGATCGGGAAATGAAATATTCAGCATAGTCGTTAGATAGGTCTGAACAATTTCATTATAGCCTTAGAATCGCAACAGTATTTTGGCGGTAGGTATAGGGCGATCGCGAGTGAATTTAGAAGTGAGAATTTTTTAGTTTTTGGTTGCTGTTTGGCGTCCTTTTTTGACGATCGTGGTTAGGATGGCGACTAGTTCGTTGGCTTCTTGGGTCATGGGGATAAGCTTTTCTGTGGGGACTAGTTCGCAGGCGGCAAGTAGGCGGAGCCAATAATGGGTTTCTCTTGCTTCTTTGAGTGCAATGCTACATTTTGATAAAAAGTCGGCTTTACTTTGACCGCCTTTTGCTTCTTCTAGGTTGGCTCCGATCGAGGTTCCCGATCGTAAAATTTGGTTAGATAAGATTCGCGAGGTTTCTCCAGATTTCATTAGGTGTTGATGTAGTTTGACGATTCGGATGGAGAAGTCAAAGGCGCGGTCTTGGATGGAGAGCATAGGAAGTTAGAATTTAGAGGTGAGAAGTGAGAATTTGGAAATGCTCTTAGTATTCCCTGAATAAACTCTAAATTTCTCCGTTTTCATTTCTCACTTCTACATTCTCACTTCTACATTCTTCCCCTGGGCGAAAGCGGGAGGAGGAGGCGAAAACCGAGGTCGCCGTAACGGTAGTTGGAGGAGTTGGAGTCGCGAATCGCCGATCGACAGAGCCGGGGCGTGAAGCCATAGGAACCACCGCGCGTGACTTTAGATCCGGAATCGTTAGAGGCATCCCAAACGCTGCCATCGATCGGAGCGCCATCATAATTCTTGTGCCAATCATCCGCGCACCATTCCCAAACATTCCCGTGAGTGTCGAAAAGTCCAAAATTGTTTGCGGAAAATGTTTGAGCTGGAGTTGTTCTTCCTCGGTAGTTTCCCTTCGGTCCTTCACCGTAGCTGCCCGAAATCGTTTGATCGTCCCGAACATCATCCGTCCCTCGATAGTTCGCAAAATCGGTTGTGATCGTCGGCCCAATGTTGAGCGCAGTAGTCGTTCCCGCTCGGCAAGCGTATTCCCATTCGGCTTCGCTGGGAAGCCTATAGAGTTTTCGGGTCAACCTGGTCAACCTGCTGCAAAACTCCACTGCTTCCAACCAACCGATTCGTTCAACTGGGAGGTCATCTCCAGAATGATAAGATGGCGAAGAGTTGAGTTTTTGTTTTACTTTTGGAAAACTTGCGATCGTTTTCCACTGCGCTTGAGTCACAACAAATTGACCGATCGCAAAGCTAGGAACCGTGACTAAACGTTGAGGTTTTTCATTACGATGAGAATCTAACTCACCTTCAGGCGAACCCATCATGAATGAACCACCGGGAACAATAATCATTTTAATTGACAGGTCTTCCGCGATTTCTTCTTCAAAGTACTGAACAGTCCGATCGGGTTTCTCAATGATCTTGGCGTATTGGTTGACGACGATCGTTTGGAAATTCCACTGTTTTAACGGCAGTAATTCAATCGTGGGCGGAGCGATTTTGCTGAGGATTTCATCATCGGTGGTCAGGAATTTGATCCAAGCTTTCATCGTGGGTGGGCGATCGTTCGGGTCCATTTCCATGGCGGAGAGGATGGCGTGGTTGATTCGATCGCTGATGGTGGGAACGATCGTTTTGGGTGGGATGAGGGAGTCTTTCCCTTTACGGCTAATGCTCATTTCACGCGCGCACGCACCTTTTGGATCTTGCCCCGTAATGGCATAATACAAAGTCGCCGCTAGACAATAGATATCGATGCGGGGATCCCGATGAAATAGGGTATTCGGATTGTCGCTATCGAGTAATAGCTGTTGTTCTAACGGTGCGAAGGTCGGATGTCCGTAAAAGGCTGCGATCGTTGTGGTAGCACGGGGTTGGATATTTAACGCAATGCCAAAGTCGATTAAGATTGGCTCGTTTTCAAGATTGATAATAATATTGGCGGGATTAGCATCGCGATGGACTAGCCCTAATTCATGAACGCGATCTAAGGCTTGAGCGATCGTCACAATCCACGGCAAAACTATTTCTTCGGGAATCGCTCCCTGATGCTTGACTCGATCGTCCAAGGTCTCTCCAGGCACATAGTCCATGACCATGCAAGGTGTTTTACCTTCATCAAAGAAGTTTTGAACTCGGACAATATTCGGATGCTGTTTTTCGGTGAGTCTGGCCAGCGTTCGGCCTTCTTTCTCAAAGCAACTAACAAAATCGTTGTAGTTTGGCTCTATGCATCGATACTCATGGGGTGCCTTGATGACGACGATCGATCCGAGTTTGAGATGAATGGCTTTGTAAGTGATGCCAAACCCGCCTCTACGACTGAGTTCCTCCTCAATTTGATATTGTCCATTGCTCAGAAGTGTTCCGGGTTGCCAAATCATGAGTATTGCCTTGAGGATATTGTTGAGAACTAGTTGTCTACGTTGTCAGTTATGACGGCCCCTAACCCCCAATTCTGGGGGCTAAGAGTATTTCTATTTTGGTTTTGGAGATACTGACAGAGAAGCGGGTGTTTCTTGGGTCGCAGGTTTGGGTGGATTGAGAACATTTAACATTGCTGCTACACCTTGAAGCCCTCCTAGTAATCCCCCAAGCGCTAAAACACCTCCAAACACCAACTGCCAGGTCTCTATCGTCGTCTTCCGCTCCACTTCAGGGTCTTCCGGTAAAGTCGAATGAACAGGTGGCACAAAGGTCGGTTCAGGAACGATCGGCAATAGGTTTTCCGGTAAAGGCGGAGGACTAGGTGGAATAAAGGTCGGTTCCGGAACGATCGGCAACAGGTCCAACCATTGCGCGACAGCGGTTGAAGGATGGTTCTTATCAACCAATCGATCGTTACCGTCTAATTGCATCGCTTTTTCGATCGCGGCTTCAATTTGGGAATGAGTACCGATATCAAATTTTAGTTTTTCATTGGGCTTGCGCTGCATCTGATACGGTGGGTTTTCTCCCTTAACCAAAGCATACAAGACGGCACCCAAAGCATACAGGTCAGTATAGGAGCCACGTTTCTGGCCAGGGTCACACAGTTCAGGAGCCGTAAATGGGGTGATATCAGTTCTGACGGTCATCGATCGACTGATTTCCCAATCTTTGACCAGCCCAAAGTCAATCAACACCGCTTCATTTACGCCGTCGCACGATCGTAAAATAATGTTGCTAGGCGTCACATCTCGATGCAATAAATTTTGCCCATGTAGCACTCCTAAGGCTTCTCCCACTTGCCGCACATACCGCACAGCTTCAGCTTCAGACATCTTCCGAGGATTTCGTTTATCCAAAGTCGGCCCAGGAATTAACTCCATGGCAATACAGGCTAAATCGTCTTCTTCAAACGAGTCTTCGACTTTAACAATATGTCGATTGCGGCAGCCTCGGAGTTGGAAGGCTTCGTTAGCAAAACGTCTCCGGAGTTCCTTAAAGTCAGCCGGGTCGATCGCTTCATCACTGATCGCCTTGATCATGATCGGATTGCCCTGATCAGAGGTTGCCGAGTAGGTGACGCTGTAGCGTCCTGGCTTTAACACCTCCTCGATCGTGTATCGTCCATTTTTCAGCTTTTTTCCAGCAAGCCACACCATAAGACGCTCGGCGAAGTAAAGATCACTAATATCTTAATCCTTCTCTGGAAAAATGTGCGATCGGGAAAGTTTGGGCGATCGACTTCGCAACCTTCCTAAAAGGCAATCAATCCGTGCATATGTCATAGAATAAAGGTGCAATCGATCCACTACCCGTCCTAAAATCTTAATTATGAAAATTAAAGCAGTGATTTGGCAGGAAGATGATGTCTGGTGTGGTTCTGTTCCTGCTTTGCCGGGATGCCATACGTGGGGGGACAGCTACGAACACTTACTCACCATGTTAGAAGACGCGATCGAAGGTTGGCTTGAAGTGGCAGGCGAATGAAACTCACGACTCGCGGACATTACAGCGTTAAAGCGTTATTAGACCTCAGTTTTCAGCCGAAGTATGGTCCGGCGTCGGTGAATGCGATCGCCCAGCGACAGGATTTGCCTGCGCCCTATCTAGAGAAACTGCTGATTGAACTCCGTAAGGCCAATCTCGTGAATTCAGTCCGGGGAGCACAAGGTGGATATCAACTCGCCCGATCGCCTTCTCAAATCACCCTCGGACAGATTTTGGCGGCGGTGGGAGAAGCGGTTGATCCGTTGCCCCACCAGATTCGATCGGACGGTCAGGCGGAGGATTGGGTGACGTTTGCAGTGTGGAATCGGCTCCACCAGAAGATGCAAACGGTGCTCTATGGGATTACGCTGGAGGATTTGTATTACGATACCAGAAGCTGGCAAGCCGCTCAGGGCAGTGATGCGAGCTTTATTGTTTAGAAGGGATTGTGCAGAAGGTTTTTAGGCGATAATCAATCCTTTCGCACTCCCAAAGGTAGGCTTCGGTGACATTGGCTTGAGCAGCATTAAGGCCACGATCGTTCCGTCATTGCTTTCGATGGTTACTTCTTCACCGCTCACCGCCGCCGCAAATAGTTCTGGCAGACGGTTCTGAGCATCCTGTAGCGTTAGGGTTTGCATAGGGCTATCCATAAAAGATTATTCCATTGTATCTCAAGCTCAAAAACCCGATCGCATCACCCTTTGACCCTCCAGAAAACCAACCGTCCAGCGTTACTGACTTTAACCATAGAAATCACACCAACAACGTCAACGCATGATCGTAACCATCGACGCCGATCGACGCCAAAATCCGAGACCTCAACGACTTCATCTGCTTCCCAAACGCCTCATCGCCTAACCGACCTCGTAACAACAACAACCAATTGCGAGACTGTTGCCATTCTATTGCATCAATTTGTTCTAATGTATACATGGCTAACACTGCACTTAACAAAGCCGAATCCGTATCGCCGAGAGCCGCTTGAGCCTCTGAAAAGTAAGTGAGATTGAGACCTTGGAGATAGCGATCGCCTGATTCTTGAGCGGCTTGGAGTCCGGCGGCGAGATACGGAAGGGCGCGATCGGGAAAACCTAGCATTCCGTAAGCAATACCGAGACTGTTGTTGCAGAGGGCTTGACTGGCGCGGTCGTCCAGGGTGGAGGCAAGTTTTAGCCCTTGAATCAGTTGCGAAATCGGAATCTCGGCGCTGTCTTCGTCTAGGCGATCGAGCTGTCTGGCACTCAAGATTTCACTGTAGCCCACGTTTGCTAAGGCATTCGCCTGCCCGAGGGAATCCCCCGATTGCCTCGCCAGAATCAACGCCTGCTGGGCAAACCGAAGCGCCTCATCGTAGTTCTTAGCCGCCGCCTGCGCACGACTCAAATGATTGAGGTTCGCAATAGCACAAGGTAAATCGCGCACCGCCAATTCTTCCGATTGCGCAATCTCTAGCGCCTGCTCATGAAATGCAATCGCCGAATCCGTATGTCGCATCACCTGTTGTGAATAGCCAATCAAGGTCAAAATTCGCGCTTTTTCCTGAGTCTTGTCCACACGCCGAAGGGGTTCATCTAAATAAGTCAACAAATCATTAAAATTGCCCTGAGACAACATCGCTACCATGCCGCCGTAAAGTGGGAAATAGGACTTCTGTGCAAAACTTCGCAGGGTTTGCAATACCACTTGAAAACTTGCATTTTGCAACGTCGGACGAGTCGCAGCAAAGTGTCCAGATAGCTGACTCCACAACACCGTAAACGTCAGAAACGTCGAAATACAAAGCTGACGACCGCCTTTGGAATTGTACGGCTGCGTCTCCGCCCAAGATACCAGTCCGCGTTGAGCGGTCAAGAGCACGATCGCCAATTCTACCCAATCTCTATCCTCCACCGTCTCCCGCCAGCTCGAAAAATCCACCTCCCGCGCATTCATCAACTCAAACAACGATCGGGGTACCTCGCTCTTCACTTCCGCCGCCCAGAGTTTCCACGGTCCACCCGCATCCGCCTCACTCCCAAATCCTAGCGTTGTCGATCGCGTAAACATCCATTGCACTAGATTCAGCTCAAGGTTCTTCCACGATTCAAGACCGCGATCGATCCCTTGAGCGATCGCGCCCCAGTCTGAACCTTGAGAAGAGAAGCTTTTAAGCTGTTGGGAAAGCTGTTGTTGTTGGTCGAGGGTGAGGCGGTTGGGGGAGTTGGGGTCGAAGGTGGTAAGCCAGAGGCTGAGGCGGTTTTCGGGCGCTGCGCTGAGGAGATTGCTCAAGGCGGTTGCGATTGCACTTTTACGCGATTGTTCACCTTGATAGCGTTTCCATTCCGATTGGATGGTTTTTAGCGCTCGACCTCGCCGAATGGCTTTTGCTTGCTTCATCTCATCGTCTGATTTAGCATTGACTTTAATACTTGCATCACACTCACTCAAGCATTGCTCAAAGAGTTCTTCTGATCCCGTTTCAAACTCCTGCACCAGCCGATCGTAAATCTGAAACGGCGATCGGATTTTGCCCTGAAGGGTCTGAAGCAGAAGGTCTTCAAGGGTCGCCTGGTATCGAGCTTGGAGGATAGAGTCAGTCACGGGGGTTGCCTGAGAATTAACCCACTAGTATAAGCCACCCGACTCAAACCGTTGAAATCCGATTACGCTAAGATAGACTAAATTGCTGATTCCAAAGGACTGCGCCATGCCTTCTCCCTTTCCTGGAATGGATCCCTATCTCGAAAGTCCGCAGCGTTGGTCAGAAGTTCATAACCGTCTGATGGTTGCGATCGCGGATGATCTGTCATCGAAACTACGACCTAAATATCGAGTCGCCATCGAAAAGCGGGTCTATTTGAGTAGTGATTCACTAGAGAGCGTTCTTGTTGGAATCCCAGACGTTATGATTGCGAAAACTGAGTCTAGGATTGAACCCCGAGGAGTTGCGACCTTAACCCCGATTGTAAAGCCCCTGAAAATTTCACTCGAAATGCCGGAGGAAGTGCAAGAAAGCTATCTGGAAGTGCGTGAAATGGCGACGGGGCAAGTTGTGACGGTCATCGAACTTCTGTCACCTAAGAATAAGCGTCTTGGAGAAGGACGATCGGCTTACGATCGCAAGCGTCAACAGATCCTATCAAGCGGCACCCATTTTGTTGAAATTGACCTGCTTCGATCGGGCACTCGCCAAAGATTAGGCCAAGCACTGCCTGAGTTTCAGTATTACATCTTACGATCGCGCAGTGATGTTCGTCCGAGTGCAGATCTTTATCTTTTTACAATAAGAGAACCTATTCCAGCATTTTCACTTCCGCTGCCCATTGAAGATGCTGAACCAATCATTGATCTTCAAACACTGCTAAATGATCTGTACGATCGCGCAGGATTTGACCTCGAAATCGACTATCAATTAGCCCCCACGCCAAAACTCTCAACCGCAGATGCAGATTGGGCCAGGTCTTACTTCACTCAAACAGCGTCTTTGTAACGATCGCGCCTACTGCCCTAATCTTTCCATCGTTTAAACGGCATCTTCACCAAAGACGAATTGTAATACCGTCGATCGCCCGACACCTCTTTCCCAATCCAATCCGGAAGTTCCACCTGTTGTGACTCGTATTCTAATTCCACCTCCGCAATCACCAAACCTTGGTTTTCACCTAAGAAATCATCCACTTCCCATACCAACCCTCCATAGGGAATCTTAGTGCGATATTTTTCAATTTGGGGTTGTTCACACACGCGATCGAGGAGCAGCTTAGCCGACGCTTTAGGAATGTCAAATTCAAACTCCGATCGCGAAATCCCCACCGTCTTCGTTTTGATTGTAAAAACCCCTTGATCTCCCGCAATGCGAAACCGAATCGTATGCCCAGCTTGGTTGCTGAGTAAACCCGATCGCATCGCAACACCATTCTGATAAGAGTCATTGACATCAAAGCACAACGCATCCAACATCAGCGTCGCATCCCGAATGGGGATCAAAAACTCCATCGGCTCAAAGAACACCTGCGAAGCCACTTGAATAAATCCACTGGTTCGACCCGGCGATGTCAGAGTTTTAACGGTCACAACATGACCTCGATCGCTTTTGACATAGCCTTGATGATACAAAACACCTGAACCTAAGTCACGCCAAGCATCGCTACAGGTTAAAAATTTTCGTTCGATTTCTTGTCCCATACTGCTGCTCCTAATTCATTAATAAGGTCATATCGATCGCTTAACGACTCGCCCGAAGATCATCATCAAAGTCATCTTGCTTTAGCACCCCCAACAGCACCCCCAACACCGCCCCAAACACAAACCCACCCGCATGTGCCCAATACGCAACACCGCCCTGTCCGCCCATGGGTCTCGACACACTCGACATCGCCTGCTGCAAAAACCAAATTCCCAAGTATGCAAACGCTGGAATCGGTAAAATGAAGAATGGCGGAATATAGGTATTAATCGACACCTTCGGAAACCGGAGAATGTACGCGCCCATGACCCCTGCTATTGCCCCACTCGCCCCCAGACAGGGAATCGCCGACTCCGGAGAAAACGCCCACTGCGTCAACGCGGCCAGCATCCCACAGGTCAGATAAAACCCTAGGAACTTCACGCGCCCTAATTGATCTTCGACATTGTTACCAAAAATCCATAGAAACAGCATATTCCCAATCAAATGCATCCAGCCCCCATGCAAAAACTGTGACGTAATCAGCGTTAGGAACTCGGGTGGCTCACTAAGCACTCCTGGCAAATGTGGAATTCGAGATCCTGCGATCGCGGCTGTCAACTGCACCGGAACCACCGCCCAATCCCGCAAAAAATAGTCCAGCGCAGAACCCAAAACCGCTCCACTTCTCGAAACCACCTGTTGCGAATCAAGCTGCAACTGACGCAAAAAGACGAACACATTCAGTCCAATCAACACATAGGTCACATAGGACGTCCGACGAGTCGGATTATCATCACTAATCGGAAACATAAAAACCGCCCCAATCGCCAATAGAAACTGCTGTTAGAACGGTAACGCATTTAGGACGATTTCGATGTCCTGGCCTATGCCGCATTGAGCCAAACGGACGATCGCGAAGCGGTTTTGCGGGAGGTAGCCCGAAAGATTGATGGACTTAGCGATCGCAATGAGCAGAGTAATATCGCGGCCATCAGCGCGGTCATGGCTGGGCTATCATTGGAGAAGGCGATGATTCAACGCATCTTAAGGAGAGAAATCATGAAGGAATCTGTGATTTATCAGGAATGGATGACTGAGTGGCAGCAAGAAGGCGAAGCGATCGGCATCGCAAAAGGCATCGCAAAAGGCATCGCAAAAGGCATTGTGAAGGGTAAGGCCGAAGGTAAGGCCGAAGGTAAGGCCGAAGGTAGCCGATCGCTCGTCACGCTGCTTTTGAACCAGAAGCTGGGACCCCTTCCTGCTCCTATTCTCGATTGCATTTTGATACTCTCCCCGAATCAGCTCGAATCCCTTGCGATCGCCCTGCTGGATTTCAACGAACTCGCAGATTTGACCACTTGGTTGGACGATCGACACTAAGAAACCATTTCCTGAGCGACCCCATTTGCGCTAACCTATGTTCTTTGGCAACCAAACCCATCGAACAATAGAGGATCCCCCTGTATGTCACGGTTAGCACTCTTGAGCGTTTCGGATAAAGCTGGAATCGTCGAATTTGCCACAAAATTGGTCCAAGAATTTGGCTTTGATATTATTAGTAGCGGCGGCACGGCCAAAACGCTCAAGGACGCCGGAATTCCCGTTACTAAGGTCTCTGAATACACGGGATCGCCTGAAATCCTCGGCGGTCGGGTCAAGACCCTTCACCCCAAAATTCATGGTGGCATTCTCGCTCAGCGTGACTTGCCCGAACATCTCCACGATCTTGAGGCCAACGGGATTCGACCGATCGATCTAGTGGTTGTGAACCTATATCCTTTTGAGCAGACGATCGCAAAACCGGACGTTTCTTTAGAGGATGCGATCGAGAACATCGACATCGGCGGCCCTGCGATGGTGCGTGCGTCTGCTAAAAACTACGACCATCTGACCATTTTGACGAACCCTCAGCAGTACGACCCGTATTGCACCGAGTTTCGAGATCAAAACGGCGCTGTGACCTTGAAGTTTCGCCAACAGTCCGCGCTCGCCGCATTTCAACATACTGCCGCCTACGACACGGCCATTTCCACGTATCTTGCAGCCCAGCTTACCGAACAGGCGACAGAGGACCAGACGGCACTGCCGGAAACCTTTAGCCGATCGGGAACCAAACTTCAATCACTCCGCTATGGCGAAAACCCCCACCAAAGCGCCGCCTGGTACCAAACTGGAGGGACCGCAACGGGCTGGGCCGCTGCAACGCAATTGCAAGGCAAGGAACTGAGCTACAACAACCTAGTTGATCTAGAAGCGGCTCGTCGCATCATTCTCGAATTCATTGACGCAGAACCCACGGCTACGATCGTCAAACATACGAATCCCTGTGGTTCCGCCATGGGAAGTAGCATTGTCGAAGCCTACACTAAAGCGTTCAACGCAGACTCTACTTCAGCATTCGGCGGGATTGTCGCACTCAATCGTCCGATCGATGCAGCAACGGCCACTGAACTGACTAAAACCTTTCTTGAATGTGTTGTTGCTCCGGCCTGCACCGATGAAGCAGCAGCAATCCTCGCTAAGAAAGCCAATGTTCGGGTATTAGTGCTTCCTGACTTACTCGGCGGATCGTCTACCGTTATTAAAGACATTGCAGGTGGCTTCCTCGTTCAAGCCGCAGACCCCTTGGGCGCAGACCCCAGCCATTGGCAAGTCGTTACCGATCGCAAGCCCACCGAAGCCGAACTTCAAGAAATGCTTTTTGCGTGGAAAATTTGTAAACATGTAAAATCTAATGCGATCGTAATTACGAAAGATCGGACTACTTTAGGCATCGGAGCGGGTCAAATGAACCGGATTGGGTCGGCCAAGATTGCAATCGAACAAGCGGCGAATAAAATTCAGGGTGCTGTCCTAGCCAGCGATGGGTTTTTCCCGTTTGATGACAGTGTGCGATCGGCGGCGGCGGCGGGGATTCAGCTTTTGATCCAACCGGGTGGCAGTATGCGCGATGCAGAATCGATCGCCGCTGCAAATGAGTTGGGGGTGATCATGGTGATGACTGGAGTCCGGCATTTTATGCATTAAAGAAGTGAGAAATCTTGTAGAGGCTAATGCCATTGACCTCTACGGATTCAACCGTTATTTCATGACCCAACCCGTAATACTAACCCTTTCAAATATTGTCCTTCTGGATGATACAAACTCGTCGGGTGATCGCCGGGTTGGGTCAACTGGTCAAGAATCTGGACCGATCGCCCTGCTTCGATTGCCCCTGCCACCACCGCGCCTCGAAACAAATCCGTAGTGACGACCTGCGAACAGGAAAAGGTCATGATGATTCCGCCGGGATTAATCCGTGAAATCGCTTCGTAATTTAATCGTTTGTAAGCCATTACCGCTGCGTGACGAGCCGATTGATTTTTTGCAAACGCAGGTGGATCGAGAATGATCACGTCGTATTGGTAATCACAGCTCGTAATATAATCGAAAACATCGCCCGTCATGCTCTCATGTTCGACATGTGCAGCATTGTTTAAAGCTACATTTTGCGTTGTCCATTCCATTGCTCTAGCCGATGCGTCTAGTGAATGTACTACCGATGCACCTGATTTCACTGCATAAACTGAAAATCCACCTGAATAGCAAAACGTATTTAAGACTGCTTTGCCTTTTACGTATTGGCTTAACTGTTGCCGATGTTCCCGTTGGTCTAGAAATAAGCCGCTTTTTTGGCCCGTTTCCCAGTCCACGTTGAACGCATGGCCGTATTCCAAGACGGTATCTAGACGGCGTTCTCCAAACAGATACTCGTTTTTTGCTGGGTAGTTTTTGGGCAAGACGGAGGCGCTCTTGTCGTAAATCGCTTTAAGCCGATCGCCATACACAGCCTTCAAGCAATCGACTAAAATGTCGCGCGATCGATACATGGCAATCGAATACGCCAAAATCACCGCTGTCCCGTTGTACCAATCAATCACAAGTCCCGGCAAACCATCGCCTTCGGAATTTACGAGACGGTAACAATTCGTTTGGGGATTTTCAGTCAAACCTAAGGCCGATCGTGTCGCGTAAGCAGCCTGAAATCGCCGAAGGAAGAACCCATTAAGATCTTTAAACTTCTCAAACGATAGAACTTTGATCGCAATGTTGTTGTAATTGAAGTGCCCGATCGCCAGGAAATTGCCGCGATTGTCTTCAACTTGGACCAAATCACCATCAGCGAGATCCGGATCGGCTTGTGCGATCGCCCCCGAAAAAATCCACGGGTGAAATCGTTTGA
Organism: Synechococcales cyanobacterium; assembly: GCA_043764895.1. Classification (GTDB taxonomy): domain Bacteria; phylum Cyanobacteriota; class Cyanobacteriia; order Leptolyngbyales; family Leptolyngbyaceae; genus JAAFJU01. The sequence continues at coordinate 45,494 of JAYUJY010000223.1, forward strand.
CCGCATCGGCCTTCTCAGATCTCAAAATCACTTTTGGCAACAACTTAGACATAGCGAAACACTTAGCAACATGCGAGGACAATTCGAGTAGGCTAGTATTATCGCACAGTTACGATCGTTGAGAATTTTAAGAAAACTAAGTTTGAGTCATAGCATGGACGCATCAGATATTCGGTGGATACAGCGGTTTTCTAATTTTGAACGATCGTTTTTGCTGTTGTGTGAAGCGCTGAAAATTGAGTCGCCGTCTGTGGTCGAACGAGCGGGATTGATTCAGTTTTTTGAGATGGCGTTTGAGTTATCGTGGAAGCTTCTCAAGGATTATGAGGAGCTAGAAGGATTTGCACCTAAAACACCGAGAGAAGTCATTAAGCAAGCCTTTCAGGCGGAACTAGTACGTGATGGGCATGGTTGGGTCAATGCGCTTCAGGATCGCAATCTAACGTCTCACACTTATAATGAAAAAGTGGCGATCGAGGTTGAGAATCGAATTAGAACTCAATACTTTCCGCTTCTAAAAGAGCTATATGAACTGTTTAAATCTAAGTTGGAGAAAAGTTAATGCTTTATGGACTTAGAGAGAGTGATATCGTTCATATTACAGAAGCAATTTCTCAATTTAACGAGATTTCAGAAGTGGTGTTGTTTGGGTCTCGGGCCAAGGGGAATTACAAAATAGGGTCTGATGTTGATCTAGCCATTAAAGGCGATCGGGTGACCCATACGACGGTGCTTGAATTGTCGGATTGCTTGAATGAGGAGAAGCCGTTGCCTTACTTTTTTGATGTAGTTCAGTATGAGACGATCGATGAACTTCGACTCGTTGAGCATATCGATCGGGTGGGAATTGTGATTTTTCGGTTAGGTTTGGGGCACAGCGAGCCATGCCCCTACAGATCCGGGTTCAAGAGACTGTAGGGACATGGCCATGCCGTGTCCTAAACTCGACGAAGAAAAGATCAAGGTCTTGTTTCCGCCGCAGACCACCAAGATTAGTTCAACTTTTCTCCATGGCGCGTTGCAAGTTTTTCCGATCGGGCAGACCCAGCATTTCCGCGTTGCTCTTGCCCGGAGCCACCATCGGATAACAGTTTTCGTCCTTGCGCACCTGCACATCCACCATCACCGGACCATCATGGGCTAGCATCTCGGCGATCGCACCTTTCAAATCAGCCGGATCAGTCACGCGAATGCCTTTAACACCATAAGCAGCACAGAGCATGACCAAATCAGGCATCGACGGAGCCATGTGCGAAGACGAATAGCGCTCACCATAGAACGCTTGCTGCCACTGGCGCACCATTCCCTGCCAGCCATTGTTAATTACCACTGTTTTGACGTTGATGCCGTATTGACTCAGCGTCCCGAGTTCCTGGATATTCATCTGGATACTCGCGTCGCCGCTAATGCAAATCACCTGTTCGCTGTCACCCACCGCAATCTTTGCGCCCATGGCTGCCGGAAGCCCAAAGCCCATGGTGCCAAGACCCGCACTAGAAATCCAACGCCGAGGCCCGTTTTTTAAGAACTGCGCTGACCACATTTGGTGCTGACCCACGTCGGTTGTGTAATACGCATGAGGCGCTTGACGACCGACTTCGACAATGACTTCCTGAGGCGAAAGCTTATCGGTGTAGTTGGGCGCAACCATGGGGTAGTCTTCCTTCCACTGGTCAATCCGATCGAGCCAGGATTGGGTCAGTTGCGCATCGGCTTTTACTGAATTCGACTGCCGCAATAGCTCCTGCAACACCAGTTTCACATCCCCGACGATCGCCACCTCAGGACGACGCACTTTTGCCATTTCTGCCGGATCAATATCAACGTGAATCACCTTCGCATGAGGCGCAAATCCACTGATTTTCCCTGTGACCCGATCGTCAAACCGCGCACCCACAGCAATCAAAAGGTCACATTCCGTCACTGAGAAATTCGCATAGGCCGTTCCATGCATTCCCAGCATCCCCACCGACAGCGGATGGTGCTCATCGAAACCGCCCAGCCCCATCAACGTCGTCGTCACAGGCAGCTTGAACTTCTCGGCCAGCAGCTTAACTTCAGCATGGGCATTGGACGCGATCGCCCCGCCCCCCACATACAGCAGCGGCTTCTTCGCCTCTTGAATCAGCTCCAACGCCTGATGGATCAAATCCTCACTGCCCTGCATCGTCGGATGGTAGCCCGCTAGGTGTACGTCTCCGGGTGCCACAGGCAGATAATCACACTCCTCGGCCCCCACATCTTTCGGGATGTCTACTAGCACCGGACCCGGACGACCCGTACGGCACAAATAATAAGCTTCGGCAATGATCCGCGCCATATCATGCGGATCGCGCACCACGTAAGAATGTTTTACGATCGGCAACGTAATCCCCCAAATATCCGTCTCCTGAAACCCATCCGTCCCAATCATGGCGCGAGGAACTTGCCCCGTAATCACGAGCAAAGGAATCGAATCCATATGAGCCGTGGCTATTCCAGTAACGAGGTTGGTCGCTCCCGGCCCTGAGGTTGCAAAACAAACGCCCACTTCGCCTGTCGCGCGTGCATAGCCGTCCGCTGCATGTGCTGCACCCTGCTCGTGACGGACGAGGTAGTGACTTAAGTCGCCCCGTTCCTCAAACTTGTAAAGCTCATCATAAATCGGCAAAATCGCCCCACCGGGGTAGCCAAAAATATGCTTCACGCCATGCCGTTTCAGACTATCGAGAAGCGCGTATGCGCCCGTAGCTCGTTGGGTTGCGACTGACTGCTGCACTTGCACTAGGGAAACCTCACCAAAAACGATCGTGGTTTGCGAAACGGAGAAGGATGATTTTCACCCTCTTAAAACAAAATTAGTCTAATTTTGCAGTTATTGATGCAATTTTAAATTGAAAGCTTTAGTTTAGGGCGATCAGGGTGCCCTGTCGAGGGGGTTTGTTAAAGATTTCCTGACAGCGGTGCGGCTTACAGGTGACACGAGGCGGTGGAACAGGTCAGGATTTGTGCGGTACGATCGGGAAAGAAATAGGTTTGAAGGTAAATCTCATGACTGATGCCACTTTAGAAACGTTGGAGTTAGTAGAAAAAATTCAGAGTCTTCCCTTGCTCAAGCGATCGCAGGTCGAAGAATACGTAGACTTTCTCCTAGCTCGCCTAACCGATCGATCGATCGTCACAGCGGCAGCAGCACTCTCAGAACCCTCGTTCTCCGCCGTTTGGGATAACGAGGATGATGCAGTCTATGACACGTTATAAATTTGGCGATGTGGTCTTAGTGCCGTTTCCATTCACCGATCAGCGAGTTATCAATAAACGTCCTGCGGTTATCATTAGTTCTGAGCGTTACCAGAATAGTCATCCTGATCTAATTTTAATGGCAGTCACCAGCCAACAGCAGACTTTAATGATTGCCGATTACATCCAGATCATAAATTGGCAAGCGGCAGGTTTGGTAAAGCCCTCAGTCGTGAAACCAATTGTAATGACGCTAGAACAACAGTTGGTGATCAGAGTGCTGGGACGATTTGGGGAGGACGATCGTGAATCATTGAGAGCTTTAATCGCGCAGATTTTGAGTCCTTAATGTCCGATCAATGACGTGCCATTGCAAATGAAAGAGAATAGCGTATGAATCAGCTCACGCGAGAATGGTTGGAAAAGGCAGAAGGTGATTGGGTGACGGCAGGGCGGGAACTTCGCGCACGGAATAATCCTAACTATGACGCTGCTTGTTTTCATTCCCAGCAATGTGCCGGAAAATATCTCAAAGGAAGATTACAAGAGGAAGGCATCCGTTTTTCTAAAATTCATGATTTAGAAATTCTGCTTGATTTATTGCTCCCTGTTGAATCGGGATGGGATGTTCTGCGTCCCCAGATGAAAGTACTCAAAGTCTACGAGGTAGGTTTTCGATATCCCGGAGCTTCTGCGGACAAACCGATGGCCAAGCAAGCGGTTCAATTTTGTCAGGACATTCGAGAAGCCGTTCGATCGAGCTTAGGATTAGCGATATAAATCTTGTCGTTATAAGTTTAGTTTAGGCCACAATTTCAACGATCGTCCCAATATTAACCACATCGTACAGTTCATCGACATCTTTAGTTTTGAGCGATGGGCAACCCCAGGTCCAGTTGTTGCGATCGGGGTTTGGAGGGCGATTAGAGTGACGATCGATGGGATGAGTTTGCGATGGACGGCGAGGCCATAACTTGCGCCGAGTCCAACGAGAATGATAAGAGGTAAGCGAACTTTAGCGATTCGATCGAGCATGAATGTGACGGCATAGAGGTTCAATACAGAAATTCGATCGATTCTTCAACTCGCCATTTGCCGACTATGAACAAATCGGGCAAAATCAAAGACCTCCAATAGTGCATCCTCAGGCAACGCGACCACCAACGCTTGGAGCCGCTCTGAAACTGGAACCCACAGTTTAGATTGAGCCTGCCACGCGACGACAAATTGACTGATCCTTCGCACAACCAACGCGATCGTTTCGCCCGATTCATTCACAAACTCGACCTCATAGGCATCCGGACCATACTGCTCTACAATCGCCCCCTGAGCACCGACCTGCAACCCCTCCTCTGGCAAATTCACCAACAACTCAACGACATCCAATAACTCAGGATTTTTCATCACTATTTCCTCACATACAGACCCTTTGCCTAACTCCCCGCCAACACTTGTTTCAATGCCTCACTGACCGACGCATACCCAAACTTGAAACCAGATTCGATCGATCGTTTTGGCAAGACCTTCTGGCCCTCTAGCACCAAACTTGCGCCTTCACCTAGCATCGTCTCCAGGACAAACGCAGGCACCGGAAGCCACGACGGACGGCCCAAGGTTTTGCCCATCTCGCTGCACAGTTCGTTCATCGTCACCGGATTCGGAGCCGTCGCGTTGTAAACTCCTTCCATAGATTCCTGAGTCAACGCCTGCATGATCAGCGCCACCACATCATCTTGATGTATCCATGAAAACCATTGTTTCCCGGTGCCAATAGGACCGCCTGCAAAAAGTTTAAACGGCGGCAGCATTTTACCAATAGCGCCGCCCATGCCCAACACAATCCCAAACCGGAGAATCACCAATCGCGCTCCGGTTGCTTTTACGCCCATTGCAGCCGCTTCCCAGTTCGTGCAAATCTCCGCGAGATAGTCTGACCCCGCCGCACTCGATTCATCAAACGTCTCTGTCTCACTCGTGCCATAGAACCCGATCGCCGATGTGCTGACGAAGACTTTGGGTTTGATGGCTGCTGTTGCGATCGCTTCCACGAGCTTGGTGGTCGTCACTACGCGGCTGGTCATTAGGAGCTTTTTACGATCGGGCGTCCAGCGACTTTCAGAAATCGGCTCTCCCGCCAAATTCACCACTGCATCACAGCCAGAAATTTGCGTTTGCCAGTCACCGGAGGTCAGGGAATCGTACTCAACGATAGAGACATTCTTATAGACGGCTGCGGGAAACTGCAACAGAGCCTTCTGCGCATTTCGCGTCAACAGCACCGTCTGAGCACCCGTTGCCTCTAGTTGCTCCACCAGCCGACTGCCCACAAACCCCGTTCCACCCGTGACCGCAACTTTCATAAAACCCGCACACTCTTGTTTCAATGATTGGGTCTTATTCTACGGGATTTTATGAGATTCTATGGACCTATTCGATCGGGCTAGAGTCAGACGTTAGGCCATAGCGAGGGGCGGAGTGATGAGTTCGTAGGACTGATTCAGGTTGGTGTAGGCATGGAGGCGATCGCCGCTAAACCAATCTTTGAGCAGGACAACGGCTACCTCAATGGACGAAACGCTGACCCGAGCGATCGCATTATCCCACTCGTTTTCGTTGCGCCAGTCTTCCAAGTCGATTGCAATGAACTCGCCATCGGTATCAATCCATGCGTGGCGTTCAAGATAATTTATGCTCTGGAACGACAATGTGCAGAGACTTTCGTCGGCCCGATCGGTTTCTTGAGCCTGAACGATTTTGCTAAGGATTTGTTGTCTGAGATCGAGAGTTTGTTCGTCTTTGAGAGCAATTGTTTTGAGCATGACGTTACCTCTTATTGAATTTTTCGCGATTGTCAGTTAATAGCTTCCGAACGTTGACATTCCCAATTCTGCCGATCTTGAGAGCTACTTCAACCGTTAAAGCTTTGGCTTCTTCAGGCAAAATTGCATTGATGGCTGCTCTGCGGAATTGGCTGATGTAGTCTTGGACCGAGAGGGTGCGATTTTCATAAAGTTGTTGGGTTGTGAGTGAATTCGCTCCGAGCTTTCGCGCGATCGCCCAACGTTCATAATCTTGCTCGGATGCTTCACTCACGGACCATAACTGTGTTTTGTACAGAATTATAGTTTAGCTTGCATCGCCAATAGGTCGCCAATATAGAGTTGGTAGGCCGCCAGTCTCTCGCTATGCTGGCGATATATTGACAAACTGACCCGTCCTGTGGAATGGTCAAAAACAGGAAGACTTATTAATTCCCCTTCAATATTCAGTCTCGATCGCCTCATCGTTTAGTCTTCGGGCCATTTACCTTATAAGGAGGCAGAGGACCCTCGATCGGTTATCTTCTCTTATAAGCCTGCACATTATGCAAGCTCACGCCTCAACCTAACCCCTTATTGCTCTTAGCCTTTCCCCATGTCCACTCTTGTCATCGTCGAATCTCCCACCAAAGCCAAAACGATTCGGAACTACCTTCCGGAAGGGTATCGCGTGGAAGCCTCCATGGGTCACATTCGCGATCTGCCGCAGTCAACTAGCGACGTCCCGAAAGAGATCACGGACAAGCGAGTAAGGGAGCTAGGCGTCAATGTCTATGGCGATTTTGAGCCGATTTATTTGATCCCAGAGGACAAGAAAAAAACAGTCAAGATGCTCAAAGATGCGCTCAAGGACGTAGATGAATTGCTACTGGCAACGGACGAAGATCGCGAAGGCGAAAGCATCTCGTGGCACTTGCTCCAGGTTTTAAAGCCCAAGGTTCCCGTCAAACGCATGGTGTTTCATGAAATTACTCAAGAAGCGATTCATGCAGCCATCGCCGACTGCCGAGACGTAGACGATAAAGTGGTTCGAGCACAGGAAACCCGTCGGATTCTCGATCGATTGGTGGGCTATACGCTTTCTCCCCTGCTGTGGAAAAAAATCTCCTATGGGCTATCGGCAGGTCGAGTACAGTCGGTGGCCGTGCGGGTCTTGGTCAGTCGGGAACGCGATCGTCAGGCGTTTAAAAAAGGCTCCTACTGGGATCTCAAAGCATTATTAGCTGTTGCTGAAGGCACGGGAAAGTCCGCAAAAACCATTGAATTTGACGCCAAGATGATTACGCTCGGCGGTAAGCGACTGGCGACGGGTGCGGATTTTGATGAAAACACCGGACGGGTTGCGGAGGGTCGAAACGTCGTCCTGCTCAACGAAGACGAAGCCCGAGCACTCCAAGCGCGGCTCGACGGCAAGCCTTGGACCGTCACAGAGGTAGAAGAGCGCCCTGTTACCCGCAAGCCATCGCCGCCCTTTACCACCTCAACCCTCCAGCAGGAATCCAACCGTAAAATCGGCCTTTCTGCGCGAGACACCATGCGTACGGCTCAGAGTTTGTATGAAAATGGCTACATTACCTACATGCGAACCGATTCAGTTCATCTCTCCCAACAGGCGATCGTAGCGGCCCGAGAATGCGTGGAGTCTAAGTATGGTGCCGATTACCTTAGCCCCGAACCTCGCCAATTCACCACCAAATCCAAAGGCGCACAAGAAGCCCACGAAGCCATCCGCCCCGCCGGAAGCACCTACCGTACTCCCCAGGAAACAGGTCTTTCGGGCCGCGAGTTCCAGCTCTACGACCTAATCTGGAAGCGCACCGTTGCGACTCAAATGGCCGACGCGCGTCAAACCCAAATTGGCGTCACCATCCAAGTGGAAGATGCGGGCTTCCGGGCTTCAGGCAAACGCATTGATTTTGCGGGGTTCTTTCGGGCCTACGTGGAAGGGTCAGATGATCCCAATGCGGCGATCGATAACCAAGAAGTGATTCTGCCCACGATGCGCGCCGGGGACCATCCCAACTGCGCCACCTTAAATGCGATCGGCCACGAAACCCAACCCCCCGCCCGCTACACCGAAGCCTCGCTCGTCAAAACGCTGGAAAGCGAAGGCATTGGTCGTCCCAGTACTTACGCCAGCATCATCGGCACCATCATCGATCGGGGCTATGTCCAACCCGCCGGAAATGCCCTCGTCCCCACCTTCACAGCCTTTGCCGTAACGTCGCTATTGGAGACCCATTTTCCGGATCTCGTAGACACGGGATTTACGGCGAAGATGGAGCGGACGCTGGACGAGATTTCCACAGGCGATGTGCAGTGGTTGCCCTACCTAAAGAGTTTTTATCTCGGGGAAGGCGGCTTAGAAAACCAGGTGAATGTCCGTCAAGATGCGATCGATCCTATCGCCGCCAAAACCGTTGAACTTGAAAATCTCGACGCCAAAATCCGCATTGGCAAGTACGGAGCCTATCTCGAAATCGATCGTGAAGGCGAAATCATCAAGGCCAATATTCCAAAAGGTCTGACCCCCGCCGATCTCGACCCCGAACAAGTCGAAACCCTCCTGCGCCAGAAACTCGAAGGTCCCGATAAGCTCGGCATCCATCCTGAAACCGGAGAACCTATTTTTGTCCTAAATGGCAACTATGGCCCGTACGTTCAGCTCGGCGAAATCCCTGAAGATAGCAAAGTCAAACCCAAACGATCGTCCTTCCCCAAAGGCATTACGCCAGAAAATATCACCCTAGAGCAAGCGATCGGATTACTCCTATTGCCGCGCACGTTGGGAATGCATCCAGAATCCGGCTGTAAAGTGCAAGCGAGTCTCGGCAGGTTTGGCCCTTATGTCGTTCACGATCAAGGCAAAAATGGGAAAGACTACCGATCGCTCAAAGGCGACGATGAACCCGTGACCATCACGCTCGATCGGGCCTTGGAACTGCTTGCCCAGCCTAAGGCGATTCGTGGGAAAGCCGCAGCGACGCCTCTGCGTGAAATGGGCGCGCACCCTGAAGATGGTGAACCTGTGAATCTGTACGAGGGACCCTACGGCACCTATATCAAACACGGTAAGGTGAATGCATCATTGCCTGAAGGTGAAACGCTAGAGAGTGTAACAATGGATATGGCAGTGGAAATGCTAAATGCAAAAGCAGCCACCGCTAAAAAAGGCGGTCGTAAGGCAGCGGCTAAGTCCACAACTGACAAAAAGACAACCACTAAAAAGACCACAACAAAAAAAACGGTAGAACCTGAGTCTGTTGATCTATCCAGTGATGGGGACGTCACTGAGGTCACAGCAACAACTAAAAAAGCGACTGCTAAAGAGAAAACTTCAGCAACCAAAGCCTCAACAACCAAGGCGTCTACGACCAAAACAGCGGCGACTACTACTAAAAAAGCGACAGCGGCTAAGAAGTCCACGACTACTAGCTAATGCATGTTTCTAGCCCGTTGATTTATCCTGAATGGCTAGGCCGTTGTATTCTTGAGAACCAACTTCCCTGGCATGTAGGTCAGTCTCAGTGCCTCTCACAATTTCAGAAAAAATACACTCTCGAAAAGTCTCTTTGGATCGGGGCTTTTTCAGATTGGGCTTACGGTCCTATGATGACCCTAGTCCTTAATTGGGAGCCTTATCACCAAAATCCTGAGTCCGATCGAACTCACCCGACAACGGCTGAACCTTGGCTCTTTCTACTGATTCAAATCAGCCATGTAGAACAGGTGAAAACCTGCGGCTATGAGCCGTTGCTTACCGGAGTCACGCTCCAACGATCGATCCATCACGTCACCCAAACGGGAAAGACTCTGAGGATTGAAGATTTCTATGGGGCGATCGTAGAGATTACATTTTACGGTGAGCTTGTATTTCTAGCTTTGGATTCAGAGCAAAATCCGATCGCCCTCTAGATTCGTCTATTCTTCGACGCGATATCCAAGTTCAGCTAGTCGGGTACGGGACTGTCGCCATTTGGGTTGGACTTTTACGAAGAGCTGTAGATCGATTTTGCCGTCGATGAGTTTCTGCATTTGCAATCTTGATTCTGTCCCGATGCTCTTCAACATGGAGCCTTTTTTGCCAATCAAAATCCCTTTCTGAGAATCTCGTTCGACGTGAATGGTCGCAAAGACGCGGGTGATGGTGGCTTCTTCTTTGACTTGATCGATCGCGATGGCAACCGAGTGTGGGACTTCCTCGCGAGTAGACAGCAGAATTTGCTCCCGAATCAATTCGCCCATGATGAATCGCTCAGGTTGATCCGTAACGAGGTCCGGTGGATAGTAGTAGGGACCGGGCTGAAGCTGATCGATCAGGGTTTGTTGAAGCTCCGGCAGTCCGTCCCCGGTCAATGCCGAAAATTTGGCGACGCTCCAGCCGTTTTGACGGACGAGATCAAGGTACCCTCGATCGCATAGATTCCCGTCTTTGAGCGGGATGTCACTCACAATGAGCGACGGATCTTGGCAATCCGATTTATTAATACCTAGGACAACGGGGACTTTACAATCTCGCAGCAGGTCCGCAATAAAGCGATCGCCGCCGCCGAGGTCATCACTGCCATCCACCACAAACACCAGCGCATCGACGGAGTGAATCGCAATCTGGGCGTTTTTCACCAGCACTTCACCTAGACGATGGTGAGGCTTGTGAATCCCCGGCGTGTCCACAAAAATAATCTGTGCTTTTGGAGTGGTTAGAATCCCTTTAAGCCGATTGCGGGTGGTTTGGGCGGTAGGTGAGGTGATGGCTATTTTTTGGCCCACGAGGGCGTTCATCAAGGTCGATTTGCCGACGTTCGGGCGACCAATGATGCCGATGAACCCAGATTTAAACTCGGCGGTTGCGATCGGCATCCCACCGATACCGTAATTAATATCCTCTTCTTGGCTCTTCTGACCGCGCAGAAATGCCTCAATAACATCGTCACCGGGCTGGCTTCCGCTGCTAGAACGCTCATCGGCTGAGTTTGCGCGATCGACTTGATCTAATTTCTCTGGATTCAAGTTGGGCAAATCTGAGTTCATTCCGCGATCCCACTGGGGGACGTCCATAGTAAATAGTTAATGAATTGTAGTAGACTTCTGGACCCTCAAGCGAACCTGCGTAGCTTTATTGTCCTCAAAAGGTTCCAGAAAATCATCCTAGACGCTACTCGGCTGGAAAACTATCTCCCAGGGTGTCCTTCAAAACAGTCCGCGCCGCCAAATGATTTCGCGTCGAGGTCAAAATTTCCGATTCACGCTCTAGCCGCTCTTCGGTGTTGATCATTTCCAAGAGAGCCTGCTGTTCTTCAGGGACGCCTCTCAGATTGCTCGCAATCCAATAGGATAACTCGATCGGCGTATCGGGCAGGTCATCGGGCAAATCGATGGATTCACCCGTCAGCTTCCCAGAAAGCCGCACAACATCCTGCAACAATTGCCCGACATCCCGAGTCATGGGACGCAAATCTTTCATTGTGGGTTCATCTTGAATCCACTGCACCAGTCCCACGCGGTAGGGCTTCTCACGCACCTGCTCCAACACTCGAAACCGCTGCTGACCCAATGTCAAAACTTCCATCCGATCGTCAGGCAATCGGTAAAACCGAACAATTTCAGCGCAGCATCCAATGTTCGAGGGAGCATTTTTTTCTTGATCCCATAAGAGCACCCCAAAGCGCCGATCGCTTTCCAAGATGCTATTCATCATCATCCGGTATCGGTATTCAAAAATATGAAGGGGCAACGGACGACCGGGAAACAAAATCATACCGGGCAATGGAAAAAGCGGGAGTTCACGAACAGCGATCGAGGGAAACGTCATGATGCGGAGTCTAGCCCATTAGAAAGTGTATGTATTTCTTAATATATCGCTTATTGGACTCTGATACTACGCCCGATGGCATTAATGATGAGTTTTCTGAAGCCATCGATCGAGGTCTGCCAAGGTTTCAAAATCAAAGAGCGCCTCCGCCAGCAGGTCTAACTCGTCAAAGGACAACCGCGACAGCCGTTGCTCAAACTCCGCATTCAGCGGACCAATCTTTCGTTTAAGCTGACGCGCGATCGTTACGATCGTCCGTTCACGTCCTTGCTCAATCCCTTGCTCAATCCCTTGCTGCATCCAACTGGTGACAATGGTCATAACGTTCTCCTTTTCTCGTAGTTCAATTCTAGCAATCTGTTCTTGCAGATGTTGCTCTTCCAGTGGCTCTAATTTCAGATACGTATCCACAAATCCAGACAGAAGCTGTAGTTGAGCGGGATTGAGGTTCAGACCTGCCATGAGTCGGAGACAGGCGAGTTTAACTTCCGGGCGATCCTGTTTGCGAATTTTCATCTTCGCCATCAGTGCGCTGGCGACAGGGTTCGGTTGGTGCTCGTAATCCTTCCAAGAAAGGTGATTCAGTCGAATGGCACGGTAGTTAAACCGGAGCACTTCCCAATCTGGAAATTCAATGATGTAGCTCCGATCGCCATCTTCCTTCGGGCTATGGTGGGAGAACAGGACGATCGGATAAACGGGCAATCCGTAGTCCCGATGGAGCATCGAAAAATAATTGAAAATCCATCTGTCAAAATTCTTGTGAAAAGCAGCCTGATGCTCAAAGTGGATGATAAAAAAGGCACCTTGGTCTTTAAATTTTGCCTTAACAATCAAGTCCGTCTCGAAGGTATCGCCTTCGTTCAAGTCCGCAAACAGTTCGAGGGGCATAAATTCAATAGAGTTGCGATCGAGGAAGAGACTGACCTGCGGAAAAAAGAGATCAATGAATTCAGGAAAAAATTCACCTAGAAGTTCTTTGAAAAGGTGATCATGGCTCGTCTTTGACATCGGATTAATCCAACGAATTTCATCCATCGTAACCCGCAAACCATAAAAATCCCTCCAGCTTTTGCTAGAGAGATCTCAAAGGCAATCTAAAAATTCAATCAAAAATCAAAGCCAGTCTTACAGCTTAACCTCAATATCGACACCAGACGGCAAGTCCAGTTTCATCAGCGCATCGATCGTTTTCGAGGACGGCTGATAGATGTCAATGATGCGGCGATGGGTCCGCACTTCAAAATGCTCACGGGAATCCTTATCTACGTGGGGCGATCGCAGGACACAATAAATCCGGCGACGCGTCGGCATTGGAATGGGACCGACAGCCGTTGCATTCGTACGATTTGCGGTTTCAACGATCTTTTCGCAAGAGGTGTCGAGAAGACGACGATCGAATGCTTTGAGACGAATGCGGATTTTTTGTTGCTGGATAGTAGCCATACAGAATCATTCCTATGTTTTCAAGGTTCAGAGTGGTTCAAAGGTTGGCGATAGGGAATGGTTTAGACGCCCTAATGTCAACTTTGG
>JAYUJY010000224.1:0-58658 GCA_043764895.1 Synechococcales cyanobacterium
AACCTCTTCGTTGGGTTTGGGGCACGGCAAGCCATGCCCCAAACCCAACGAAGAATAGATCAATAGGTCTGATTGTTTGGATTGTTTGCAATACGGGGCTTACTTACGCTGCACGGTACTAGGGCTTAAGAACAGATTTAAAAATATTTTCCACTGGACGATCGGCAACCATCCCATCCCATCCGAGTCCTTCAAGAAACCGATCGGCGTCCTCCGTTTCGACCACATCAACGCCCCAGTCGTTAGGCTGAAGCGAATCGGGCGAACTGGTCATTGCAGGCGTCGTCTTTAACCCGCCCAGTGCTAGGTATTGAGGAAGCTGAAGTGTACTGTCTAGTGTGCCTTGACGATGCTGGGCAAGGGCTTTGAGATAGCGATCACCCAATTGCGCAGGGGCAATCTTGTCCACATCAAACAACACTTCGACAATCCAATGAGGATTATCAACCAAACGACATTTAGCGCAGTCTGACAACGCCTCAACGAACACCTGCGTGAACGCTGCGCGGGACAAAGCTGGAATGATTCCTGCATTGACATTGAAGTTGTGGGAGAGCAACATCCGAGAGGTCGTTGAGGCGATCGTCATAGTAAGCATCCTAAAGAGGGAGTCAAATTACCGTTGCGATCGATTATATAATAGAGCGACGGCCAGAAAGCGAGAGGAACTCATGCATTACGAAATTGCGATCGTGGGGGCGGGAGTAGCCGGATTAACGGCGGCGAGGGCGCTGCATGATGCGGGGCGACAGGTCATTGTAGTAGACAAGTCGAGGGGTCTTGGTGGGCGGCTAGCTACGCGGCGGTTGGGGCAGACTCATGCGGATCATGGCGTGTGTTATCTCAAGGCCAAGGGACTTGCGTTTCAGTCTTGGATGGATTATTTGACAGGAAGAGGCGTGCTCAAAGTGTGGACCGATCGCCTGCACCATCCTGATTTGACGCCTGAATCTGAGGCGGTGATTCGTTACGCTGCGCCCGAGGGTGCAACGGCCATCGCCAAGGATCTAGCCATCGGTCTGAGCCTCGATCGCACTCAATTGATTACCGCCATCCATCCGGTTGACACAGGCTGGCAACTCATCAGTTCAGATCCCCACTTCCAACTCACCGCCACCACCGTTATTCTGGCCATTCCGGCACCTCAAGCTTTGCCACTCGTCGAAGCCATTGCTGACGCTGAGTTTGTCCAACAGGTGCGATCGGTCGAGTTTGCGCCCTGCATTAGTGCGATCGCCGCCTATCCCACAGAGCAGTTGGATGGTGCGAATGCGATCGACATGAAGGGAATCACTTTTCGAGACGATGTGATGCTCGGTTGGATTGGGTTTGAGAATACTAAACATATCGATCCCAAGCAGCCTACTATCGTAATTCAGAGTAACAGAATGTTCGCGCAAGAACATTCTGAATCCACAGATTTACAATCCGTTGGCCAACAGCTTTGCGATCGTGCGGCAGAAATTTTACACACTGATTGGATCACGCAACCCGAAATGCTCCAAGTTCACCGCTGGAAATATGCATTTGCAATCAATCCATTAGACGTAAAATTCCTAAGCGCACAGACTCCACATCCGCTCTATTGCATCGGCGATTGGTGTGGCGGAGATCGAGTCGAACATGCCTTTCTATCCGGTGGTGCGATCGCAGCGGCCCTATTGCAACAAAATCCCCTTTAAAACCTGCAACAACACTAACGCCCGATCGCTATCCAATAAATTTAACTCAGGCAACAGTTGATAAGACAATGTTTCACCGCCCATTAGCCGGACAAAATAATAGCTAAACCCATTCGTCGCCAATCCCCACACCGATTCCTGACTTGTCAACACTTGTGATGCATACGTCAAGAGCTGAGGCAATCCGCTTAAGGCATCGACCTGACTATTTTTTGATTCCACAACCAACACCCATAGCGGAGTCACAGCGTCTCGTCTAGCGGCCAACAAATCGAGTCGCCCTGTGATTTTCGTGTCCTCATCATCCAACACAATCTCGGCGATCGCTTGTTCTAAGCTGAGCTGAATGGGCGATCGATAATAACCTGCCAACCGCAACAACGGAGCCAACACCAAAAGCTGAACCTGCCCCTCTAGGACCTTTCCCGCTTGCCAATAGGCTTGAAAGTCAATCCGAATTTGCGCCATTTCCGCCATTTCCCACTCAGTCAAATCTGGTAAATTAAGAACGTCTAAGAATCGAGCACGCTGCAAACTAGGTTGCAAATCTAGCAACTGATGCACCTCATTGAGGGTCAAATTTTTTGCCTGTAGCGTGACCATAGTGAGTCCTGTGGGGGGATAAGTGAACAGGGGTAGGTGGGAGTCCGCGAGTGAGACGCGATCGCACTTCCTATTGTAACCTAGAGTAAATGCACCTCCCGGAGTACCCCATGACTGAGAACCTAAAACGCACGCCCCTATTTGACCTAATGGGTAAAGCACGCGCGATCGGCTTCTCCGGGTGGGAAATGCCCGTCCAATTCACCAGCATCACCCAAGAACACCAATATGTCCGCACCGCAGCCGGAATGTTCGACATCTCCCACATGGGCGCATTCAGCCTCACCGGAAACGTCTTGGACCAAATCCAAAAACTCGTTCCCTCCGATCTAAGCCGTCTCAAACCCGGTGAAGCCCAATACACTGTCCTCCTCAATCCCGACGGCGGCATCATCGATGATTTAATTTTTTATTACCAAGGCGGTCAGGATAGCGATCAACATTGGGTCACGATCGTAAATGCTGCAACGATCGATAAAGACAAAAACTGGATGTTGCAACACTTAGACTTAACTGAATTGAAATTTGACGATCTGTCTGATAATAAAGTCCTAATTGCAATCCAAGGTCCACACGCTGAAAAGTACATCCAAGACGTCATGAAGCAGCCCGTCAACCACATGAAGGCATTCGATCACGGTGAAGGAAACTTCAACGGAAAATCTGTGTTCATTGCTCGCACCGGGTACACCGGAGAAGATGGATTTGAACTCATGACCGCACCGGACGTCGGACGGAAATTATGGCTCGCATTTGCAGCAGCAGGTGTAGTCCCTTGTGGCCTAGGTTCGCGTGATACCCTACGACTTGAAGCGGCGATGTGTCTCTATGGTCAAGATATTAATGATACGATTTCGCCCCTAGAAGCCGGACTTGGGTGGCTCGTGCATCTCGACACAAAAGAGGACTTCATCGGTCGATCGGTCCTTGAATCACAGAAAGCAACAGGCGTCAAAAAAAGACTAGTCGGATTACAACTAGACGGTCGCAATATTGCCCGCCATGACTATCCCGTGATGCATAACGGGGAAACCATCGGAGTCGTCACCAGCGGAACGTTATCCATCACGCTAGGCTATCCGATCGCCCTCGCATATGTCCCACTAGAATTATCGAAAATCGGCCAGGTTCTAGACGTAGAGATTCGCGGTAAGCTTTACCCAGCGACGGTGGTGAAGAAGCCGTTTTATAAGTCTCCCCACCGTTAAGCCACTGCACTGCGGTACTGTACAAAGGATAAATAGGGCGAGTAACAATGCCGATCGAGTACGATTTAGTGATTATTGGGGCAACGGAGTTGGGCTGTCGGATGGCACGTCGGGCTGTACATATGGGCGCACGAGTTGCCCTTGTTGAGCAGTCAGTGACACCTAAAAACGCGCTGCGATATCGAGCAATGGTCCGTGATTCGGGGTCCGATACGGATAACAAAGATCATCACGCCAACGATCGCGCTGACGATCGCGCAGCATGGCTGAATTTTAAGGTGCAAGATGACGCATCAGAAGTATCGGTAGAATCGCTACAGATTGCAGGAGTAGACTATATTGCGAATACTGGAGCGTTTGTTCAGAAGCCGATTCATGGGTTTCAAGTTGCCGATCGACTAGTGCGATCGAGTCATTATGTGTCAGCATTACAGGGCGCTCGAATGGTGCCGTTAGGGTTAGGCCATATTGACTGTCTGACGCCAGAAGCGATGGTCAATCAGTGGTTTGAACTTAAGGGTCAGCGGGTGGCGATCGTGGGTGAAATGCCCGTGGGCGTCGAGTTAGCCATGGCCTTGCGATCGCAAGGAGCGGAGGTGATGCTTGTGGTGCCAACTCCTCACGTCTTACCCAGGATTGAACGGGCCTTCGGCGATCGGCTGCAAATGGCGCTAGAGGTTGCGGGCGTTGAGGTGTGGATAGGACAATCCTATGAGTCACCCTCCATTCGCGATCGCATTGCTAAATGTGACACGGTTGTATTAGCAACACCGCTGGCAAAACTATTGCCAGAACGATTGGGACTCCGATCGTTGAATCGATCCGCAATCAAGCAAAATCGATTGCAGCTAGTGGTTCATGGAGATGAGTTGACGGCAAATGTAGCGGCGACGGCACCCGTTGAGGTTGAGCGGATTTTGAAGCCTTGGAGTCGTCGGAAGAGTAGACCTGACTCGGGCTGTTTGGCAGGGTTGGATGCCGCATGGGTCGATTCAACGATCGCACCTCTCCCCAGAAAACCTTCGAGATTAGGACAAATCGTTTTGGAAGGGATGAGTTGGGACGAGAGTCCATTGTGGTACCGAGTCACGATCGGGCGGCGGGGAAGGGTTTTGGGATGCTACTTCATGGGCGACCAGGCAACCGAGTGGTCGGGAATTTTTAGTGTGGCGATCGAGGCCAACATGTCGTTTCCCGATCTAGTGTCCTTAGCCTTACCCAAAGTTTCTCAGAATGCCTTGGCATCCCGATGGCTCCGCGAATGGGAAGTGCAATTACGATCGCCCTGGCATGAGTTCTTTCTGGATTGGTTAGGTTTTGTGCGACGACGATCGACTCTCCCCTAAAGGACGAATCCGAAGCCCCCAGAATTGGGGGTTGGGGGCTATTTTTGCTCTGGACAAGCGACAGCAAGGCTATAGGGATTGCCAAGACGATTGATCGCCCGAATCATCTCGTACAGCCGTCCAAGGTCGCGTTGATTAAAATGCAGCGTCAGACGAGGAAGGGTAAAGGTTTCATCCTGTAATTCTTGAGGAAGTGCGCTACTCTTTTCGATCTTACCCTTGACCAAAATATCGCTGAACCGTTCGTTGAGTTCGTGGACCGCCTCATCCGAGAGATCGGACTGCAACCGAATGACCAGCATCTCTTTCACATAACGACTGGAATGGTAGACCTGGTAAAAGCTAGAAATCGCATCACAGGCCACATCTATCCGATCGGTAATGGTAAACAAGCTCAAATCATCGCGGCTGATCAGTCCCTGACCCAGCAAATTCTTCTCTAGATATTTCACCCAATTCTGCCAGTAGTCGCCCCCCGGCTTGTCGATGAGGACGATCGGAATCGGAGCGGATTTCCCGGTTTGGGTCAGCGTCAGGCACTCGAAGGTTTCGTCTTGGGTGCCGAAGCCGCCCGGAAAAATCGCAAGGGCGTCGCTTTCTTTAAGGAAGAACAATTTGCGGGTGAAGAAATATTTGAACGTGACGAGTTTGTCTTGTCCTTCGATGTGGTTGTTTGCACCTTGCTCGAAGGGAAGCTGGATATTGAGACCGAAGGATTGACCCGCCCCGGCCCCTTCATTGCCCGCTTGCATAATCCCGCCCCCGCCCCCGGTAATCACTATAAAGCCCTGATCGGTGATATTGCGGGCAAAGTCTCGGGCCATCTGATATTCCGGTGAATCAACAGGCGTACGGGCTGAACCAAAAATGGCGATTTTTCGGGTATGACGATAGGGACTCAGAACTTTGAAGGCGCGTTCCATATCGCGAAGAGTGGCGCTGAGAATTTTGAGATCTAAACGATCGGTGTCGGTGTTGCCAATTTCAACGAGGCTCGCTAAAGCGTTGACCATTAGATGCCCGTTAGGCGACTCGGGTAATCGATTGAGGAGATGATTCAGGTCGGCCCGGAGCGTCGCTAGGATACCAGGGGTCGGAGAAGGGTTAATGTTGGGTCCGGAATTGAGAGCTTCAGACATTGAGGCGGGTCTCCTTCAGCTTGGACTTCTATTGTACTTAAGATTTCTTTGGCTGAGATTTCCTGAATTTAGGGGTCCTGCGCTTAGACGTCTTAGCCTTAGACTGCCCCAATCTGGCCTATGGGACGCAGCCCGCAGGTCACTAAAAAACGGGACTAGCTATGCCCCGCTTTCGTAAGTCTCTTGCTTCACCTCAGTCCTAAGACTCTAGTGGGCAGTCAACCATTAGGTCCAAAGACCTTACATATACTTATCGAGGGTGTTGGCCAAGGTTGTCTTAGGGACTGCACCAACGACGGTATCGACTTTCTGACCACCTTTGAAAATCATTAGGGTCGGAATACTACGGATACCATACTTGTTAGCGACGCTGGGGTTTTCGTCAGTGTTGAGCTTTACAACTTTGACTCGACCATCATAGTCCTTAGAAATTTCCTCGACGACCGGTGCAACCATCCGGCATGGACCACACCAAGGTGCCCAGAAATCAACGAGAACGGGTATTTCACTCTCAATCACTTCCGTGTCAAAGGAAGCATCGGTTACAGGAGTGGCTTGTGACATGCTTGTGCATCCTTGCCTAAACTTTTGAAAAAATTGTAGCACAGGGGACGGAACGTACCGAAAGTTCTGCTTAAATCGCAATCTTAAATGGCGGTCTGGGATGGTGGCTGCGGTTTTAGATTAGGGCTGCGATCGGCCCCTCAAACAAGGAACCGCCCAAACCGAAGTTCAGGCGGAGTGTGGTGTGAGGAGTGAACGGAAACATTTCTGTTTCCGCTATCCCCTTCATTGTAGAGGACAGAACCCGATTCGCCCAACGGAATACGGTTGACGAATCTAGAATTTTGTGGAAGATTTCCCTACTTGCCCATGCCGAGCTGCTGGGCTTTTTGATAGACTTTTCCTTCGGTAAGGAGTGAGGGCGCGATCACCACATTGACCTGCTGCATCTCCTTAATGGTGGCGGCTCCGAGAGTTCCCATACTCGTTTGAAGTGCGCCGAGGAGATTGTGAGTGCCGTCATCTAGGATAGCGGGTCCCCGCAGAATTTGCTTTAAGCTTCCGGTGGTGCCAACCTTAATCCGGGTTCCTCGGGGCAACAGCGGGCTAGGCGTGGCCATCCCCCAGTGAAATCCACGTCCCGGCGCTTCCTGCGATCGGGCAAAGGGTGAACCGATCATCACCGCATCCGCGCCGCAAGCAATGCATTTGCAAATGTCGCCGCCCGTCACCAAGCCACCATCTGCAATGATCGGAATATAGGTTCCAGTCTTTGCGTAAAAGTCATCCCGCGCAGCAGAACAATCCGCCACCGCCGTCGCTTGAGGCACCCCAACGCCCAAGACGCCTCGGGAAGTACAGGCCGCCCCAGGACCGATTCCGACCATGATGCCTGCTGCACCCGCTTCCATCAGTTGCAGTGTCACGTCGTAGGTCACGCAGTTACCCAGAATCACGGGAATCGGCATTTCGTCGCAGAACTTTTTTAGGTCCAGGGCCGTAGTGTCAGTTGCGGCGGCGTGATCGGTGGAGACGACGGTCGCTTGGATGAAGAAGAGGTCGGCTCCGGCTTTTGCGGCGACGAGGCCAAACCGTGCGGCTCCGGCGGGAGTGGCACTGACGGCGGCGATCCCCCCTTGAGCTTTGATTTCTTGGATGCGTTGTTCGACGAGTTCGGGTTTAATGGGTTCTTGGTAGATACCTTGCATCAGGGTGACAAATTCGGTGTTACCCACGGCGGCGATTTTGTCCAGCATCGGGTTGGGATCGGCGTAGCGAGTTTGGACGCCTTCTAGGTTGAGAACCCCGATCGCCCCAAGTTTCGAGAGTTCGACAGCCATCTTGACATCAACAACGCCGTCCATTGCACTGGCAATAATAGGAATCTCCCGGTGGATACCGCCTATCGTCCAATTGGTATCAGCCAAACTTGGATCGAGGGTTTTGGACCCTGGTGATAGCGCTATTTCGTCAAAACCATAGGCTCTACGGGCGGTTTTGCCTCTTCCAATTTGAATGTCCACGCTCATCTTCCCAAAAACTATTCGGAATAGGTTAGCAAATTGAGGACGCCTTTTAATGGTTTGGGGCGATCGGATTTTTGGGGTGAGCTTAACACTAGTACTGCACGGCGTAAATAAGACCTGTATTGTAAACAATCCAAACAATCAGACGTCTTGATCGATTCTTCGTTGGGTTTGGGGCACGGCATGGCCATGCCCCTACAGATCCGGGTTCCAGAGACTGTAGGGGCATGGCTTGCCGTGCCCCAAACCCAACGGGGAGGCGTTGAATCGCTGGGTTATTTAAGCCGCAGACTACTAGTATCGAATTCGAGGGTCGATATAGGCATTGATAATATCGATCGCAATACTTGCTAACGCCACGATCGCGGCAAAAAATACCGTAATTCCTTGCACCATTGGATAGTCCCGCTGGGCAATCGCCAGATACAGCCGATTGCCTAGACCGGGCCATGAGAACGTAACTTCAGTCAAAATCGCCCCGCCCAACATCGACGCCAGCGTTAGCCCCAAAATCGTCACCACCGGAATCAACGTATTGCGAAACGCATGGTTCCAGAGAATCCGAGGTTCAGGTACTCCCCGCGCCCGCGCAGCCTCCACATAATCGGCCTGCATCGTCTGCTTCAAGTTGACCCGCACAATCCGTTCAAAGATGCCGCTCATCAGCACTCCTAAGGATGCCGCCGGAAGAACTAGATAATACAGCGCCATAAAAAACTGCTCCAAATTTCCCTTGAGCAAGCTATCAATGGTGTATAGCCCCGTCACGAGTTCTGGCGTGGCGAGAGTCGTTGGAAAGCGCGTCCCCAATGGGAACCAGCCCAACGCCACACTAAACACCAACTGCAACAGCATCCCAAACCAAAACAGCGGAATCGCATAGGTCACAATCCCAAACAGCCGTCCGCTCGTATCCCAAACGGTATTGGGCCGAGAGGCTGAAAACGTTCCGACCCCTATCCCAACCAGGAGCGCGATCGCAAGACTAAACGCCGTCAGCTCTACCGTTGCCGGAAAATAATCCCCAATGGTTTTCCACACCGCATCCCCACTCGCCAGGGATTTTCCCAAGTCCAGCTTCAAAAACAGCGCGCCCAAATAATCAGCATATTGCCCAATCAACGGCTTATTCAGTCCAAGCTGCTCCCGAAGCGCCTCTTTCGCCGCCTGTGGTGCCCGAGGTCCCAACAGCAAATCCACCGGATCCCCCGGCGTCGATCGCATCAACAAAAAAACGATCGACGTAATCAACCACAGCATCACCGGAGCTAGAAGTAGTCGCAATGCAACGTAGGATTTGAGTGAATTCGATCGAGCCATAGGGGGGATAGGAGGGACAAACCCACAAAAGTAATCCCATCAGAATAATGCAGAAGTGAGAATGCTGAATGTAGAAATATGTAGAAATAACAAAAGGTCAAAAAAATGGCGTCAGACGAAGTTCTTGCTTCCTCTAACGCCACAGGTTTATCGCTCTCAGTTCAACACTCTCAGTTCAATATTCTCAATTCTCACTTCAACATTCTCTTCCGCACTGCCATTGCACCGACGATCGCCATGGCACCGATCGTACCGGGTTCGGGCACAGACTGGGTGGGTGCGGGGATGGTGCCAATTTTCCACTGTAAAGCAAGGTTAGAACCAGTAGGAGGCGTCGTTCCAGCCCAGCTCAGGGTGGTGCTACCCGTGAGTTTAAATCCAGGTTTTAGATCGGCGACTCGGAGATAGTCAATATCGGCGGCGGCAGACGTTGTAGACGATCCTTGATTGGCCCAGGTTGCCTTAGCATTGCCCAAGTTATCAAACAGCGTCATGTTACTCAAGTTCACCCCAGAGGCACTTTTGCCAGCACGGGTTCGCAAGATTAAGTCCGTCACGCCGACGATCGATTGGGTCGTCGTATTGCCGCCAACGGTATAGACCAGCTTGTTCCCGTCGTAGGTCATCGTGAACGCCTCTGCGACGCCATTTTTCCACTTTTGCTGGCGCTGCGATCCGGCATCAGCGACGTTGGTGTAGTTGCTTCCGGCTGCATTGTAGGTGCTGGTGAAGGTTCCGAGTTCCCAGTCGCCGTTGGTATTGTTGTTGCCGATGCGGCTTTCAATGACGCCCTTGGTGGTGAACGTGCGATTGGCACCTTTTGCATACAGGTCATAGTCCGCATCATTCACAACCGCGTCGCCATTGCGATCGCCGAAGGTATTGAAGGAATAAGCTTGGGCCGATTGAGTCTGGGCCGCAAACCCGAGCACGACCACAGACGCGGCAAGACTTAAGCGGGTCAGGTGACGAACGGTTGACATTAAGGTCATAAAAATCTCAGCAATAGACGGTGAATGTATCAAAGATGCTCAAATTTCGCCTCAATTGCCATCCGCCACGATCGATTGTTTACCGCATTTTTATCAGGAGCGATCGCCCGGTTAATTTGGCTTAATGTAATAGGAGTTTTATGGAAATATTCGGCAAGTCTAGTATTAAAACGGAGAAAAGAGGCTGTAAAGTTCGATCGAGTGAAAATTACGATCGGATTTTACGGGCACCCCTAAGATCAATGTCCGTAAATCTCCGCAGTACTAACGCGATCGCATATCAAAAATCGCATCACGGGCCACCCCGGCGATCGCTTGATCCGTTGCCTTGGGCAGATGATAATACTTGCCCCCGGCATTTTTCGCCAGCTCTTTCGCGAGTCCAGTGGATACAAACTTATTCTCGGTGTCGATCACGAGGAACTGCATTCCGGTGCCTCGAATGCGTCCGGCAATATCAAGCAATTCCGCTTTAATGTCCGGCTTCTCACCCTCTGGAATCGTTTCACCCAGCGATCGAGCCAGCGGCACATTCCCTCGACCGTCGGTAATCGCCACTAGCACCACCTGACCAATATCCCCCGACGACAATGAATTAATCCCCACCCGCACGGCTTGAGTCAGACCATGGGCTAAGGGCGATCCGCCGCCGCAGGGTAAGCGATCGAGCCTTCGCTTGGCCGCTTCGATCGATCGAGTGGGCGGCAGCAGGACTTCGGCGGCTTCCCCTCGGAAGGAAATCAGCGCGATTTGGTCTCGGTTTTGGTATGCCTCGGTGAGGAGGCGCAACACAGCTCCCTTCGCCGAATTCATCCGGTTCAGCGCCATGGATCCTGACGCATCGACGATGAAAATAATCAGCGCTCCCGCTTTTCGGGCCATGCGTTTGGCGCGGACGTCATTTTGTTCGACGTAGACTTTTTTAATCGCGGTACCGGGAAGAGCGGATTCGGAGGCCCGAAGACGGCGAGATTTTTGGTAGGGGGCGGCGGCGCGGAGAGTGGCATCGACGGCAATGCGGCGGACTTTTCCTCGGGGCAAGATAGGTTTGATATAGCGACCGCGATCGTCGGTAAAAATGACCGATCGACTGCCAGATTTGCCCTGTTTACTCGCTTTCTGCGCAAACGCCAGCACGGAGTCATCCATCATCACCGCTTCAGGATCAAACATAAACTCTTCCGGAATATCCGGTTGATCGTCCTCTTCCTGGTCCTCTTCCTTTTCTGAATCGTCTTCGTCCTCAGATTCGTCGTCGTCATCCGAATCTTGCGGCTCGTCGTCTTGATTTTGATTCTGAGGCGGCGGTGGGGGCGGCGGCTGTTGCTGATCGTCGGGGGGCGTCTGGATGACCGTGGCACGCGGGACGATGACCAGTTCGACGGCTTTGCGCAGGTCTTCAGCAATAACGGCGCTACGACCTTCGAGGGCGGCATGAGCTTTTGCGACACGGATAGCAAACAGTTCTGCCCGGTGCCCTTGAACCACGCCGCCGATCGCTTCTTTGACGAGGTAGCTGATCTGTTCTCGGGTGATGGTGACTTCCTTCAGCCATTCCCGTGCTAACAGAATCTGGGTTTTCAGCCCATCCAGATCCTCCTCATACTGCTGCAAAAACGCCTTTGGGTCCGCTGCGTACTCAGTCGCCTGCTCCACCACTTCCACCCGCTGATCGAGATCCAGGACCATATCTGCTGAGAGAGAAATGGCAATTCGATCGAGAAGATGTTCCCTGAGCGGCCCTTCTTCAGGGTTGAACGTCGCAATGAGCAAGGGTCTGCACTGATGCTGAATGCTCACCCCTTCACGCTCAACGATGTTTCGGCCATCGGTCAAGGCACTTAGCAATAAGTTGGAAGTCTGATCATCGAGAAGATTGATTTCGTCAATATATAAAACCCCGCGATTTGACTCCGCCAGCAGTCCCGGCTGAAAGACCGTTTCCCCCTGCTTAATGGATAACGTCACATCCACGGAGCCGATCAACCGATCTTCCGTCACGCCGAGGGGGATTTGGATAAAGGGCGACGGGATGATTTTCGTGGGCGGTTCGGCTTGACCTACAAATCGGGCCTGGGTGAGATCGTCCCAATCATCGCGGGCGTTGGGGTCGCAGTTGGCAAGGCTATCGGCCACCACTTCGATCGGCGGCAATAGGGCATGAATCGCCCGCGCCATAACAGATTTGGCGGTTCCGCGTCTGCCCGAAATGGCAACGCCGCCGAGGCCCGGATCGACCGCCGCCAACAGCAGAGCCATCTTAATAGAATCCTGTCCAACGACGGCAGCGAGCGGAAATGTAGTGATGGTCCGATCGAGGGTGTCGGTCATGGCAAGGTTTGAAGAAAATTATGTAGAGGTGATCAATGTAAAACCCAGCATATCAAGCTTTAGGGCCAACCCTAACGGAAACATTCCAAGCCACTATCCTCGGCTTGCCAGACTTGAAGCCGAAGAGACCGATCGACGCCTAAAAGTCCACTCCGCGCTTCAGATCGACCCCTCTAGCCGCGTAATGTTTGTGACAAATCATTTCTGAATGCACCGTTGCGAGATCAAAATAAGCAGGTTGATGCTTGCACCGTCCAGTAATAATGATTTCAGTGCCCTTCGGTTTTTGCAAAATAGCTTGGACCACAGGTGCTTCAGGTAACAACTCCAAATCCAACGTCGGATTTAGCTCGTCCAAAATAATGGTCTTATACAACCCAGACGCGATCGCACTCTTGGCAATTTCCCAGCCCCGTTCAGCTTCAACATAATCAATATCCTGCTGCTGACCCCGCCATACAATTGCATCTCGACCACAGCGTTGATGATCGACTAAATGCGGATAGCTCTGACGCAACGCCTCGATCGCCCCGTCTTCGGTATAGCCATTGCCCCCTTTAAGCCACTGCACAATTAGCACGCGGTGAGACTTATCCTGACCGATGCCCTTGCCGATCGCCTGTAACCCTTTGCCCAAAGCACTCGTTGATTTCCCCTTCCCATCCCCCGTGTAGATTTCGATGCCGCCGACGCCCGCCTCTTGAGTCACATTATGGTAATGAGGCTTCATCTCAGAATGCAGATCCGCAATGTCAATTAGCTTTTGGGGCGCACCCCGTCCGGTAACAATGATTTCCATCGGGTCCGGCTTCCGTTTGAGCACCTGCGCTACCTCGTCGATCGGCAGCAACCCCAAGTCCAGCACCGGATTCAATTCATCCATCACCACCACCGAATACAACCCTGACGCAATAGCACCCCGCGCCACATCCCATCCCCGCTGCGCCTCTAGCTTGTCAAACTTCGTCACCTCGTCTGCGGTGAAAAACTCCGATCGTCCCGTGCGGACTTGATCGATTAAATGCGGAAATCCTCGCTGCAACGCCTCAATAGCCGCATCCTCGTCATACATCCGTCCCGGTCCCTTCAGAAAACGCAACAGCAATACCCGAGTCTGAGAATAGGACTGGATGCCCAAGCCGATCGATCGGAGCACCACCCCCAACGCCGCCTGAGACTTTCCCTTCCCCGCCCCGTCATAGACATGGATTTGCCCTGAGAGACGCTCGGATTGTCCCTGCGCTGTCCTAATCCCGATACCCGTACGAAGAACCATATCTAGTGTCCAATCTGCGTCTGCTCACACTATTCTGTCACGATGTCCTGATGATTGCGGCAGTGATTTGGAATGAACCTCTAAACTTTCGTTCCAAATTCGACGGACGCACGTAAAATTCTGATGGGAATCTTTTAGCGATGCAATGCCACCCATTACGACTTATACCGATGTACTGCCCCTCAGAGCGGTTGCGTTTCAGTTACTTTTTATGTTTATGGCGATCGCCATCGAGGCGGCGGTGCTGAATCAGCGTCTCAACTTGGGTCGCAAGGTGAGTATGCAATACTCTGCGACGGTCAATCTTTTGACGACGGTGCTTGGATGGATGGTGCTGTTTTCCATTGAGCCATGGCTGCCGACTCCTGCACGACTTTTTTTGATTGAGTCGGTGTTCTACGGGGTCCGATCGATTCCGTCAGAGGTGATTATCGCGGGATTCCTCATGTTTGTGATGACCTTCGCGCTGAAATTACAGGGGATTGAGCTATTGGAGGTGATCCTTGAGAAAGCGCCCAAGCCTGAAGCTAAGGCAGAAAGTGCCCCTAAATTCCGGAAGTTCCAAGGGTATCAACGGCACGCCGATCGGACTTTTGGTAACGAACCTAACCGTCCGTTGGCAGTGCTGTGGGCCAATGCCTTTAGCTTTACGGCGATCGTCATGATTTTGGCCATTCGACTCCTTGTCGATCAGCTCAATGTTCCTAGCTAAACCGAATTCGTCACACACACTCTAAGCGTTTATCTAAGCGCGTTTATCTAAGCGCGTTTTCTCTACCCGTTCTCTGTAAAGCCGATATGAAAGACTTGGTTGCCTCGTTCCGTGGTTTTCTGACCCCGCCTCAGTCGGCGAGTTGGCAGACATTGATGTTGTTAAGTTTATTTAGCGTCTTTATTGCATCCTTCCTAACTCCGATACCCCAGAGTTTTGTGTCATTCTGGGGGTGGTTTTTTCTGATTACGTCCGTGTGGTGGTTTGTTTACCAAAAAGACGTGAAGAGTGCGCTGACGTTTAATGTCGTGTTTAGCAAGGTTTTTCTCGGGCCTTGGATTGTTTCAACGTTGATTTGTGTGGCTGTGTTTGGAAGCTGGGTGGATTTTGGAAAATTGGGAAGCATCACGCCGCCCATGTTTATTTGTATTCCGCCTCTTGCCGCCTTTATTGATATTGCCCCACAGTTTATCAAGACCAATCCAGTGCTGAAAACTCCAGAATTTACCCTGCCCAAAACAGGGAAGCGTCAGGGGGTTGTGCTATTTGTGTTGAGCTACTTTTTGATCGCCTGTTGGATTCAGTTTTATTTTTTGTTGCAGGTCTGGTTGGGGGCATATCCTAGTCTGCTGTCGGATGATTTTAGCCGGAGTTCCTTTGTGGTGCGGGCTTCGCAGTCGAGCTTCCAGTCGTCGAGAGGCCGTGATGTGCTGAATGCGGCGGAGAATGAATTGCGCGATCGATTTGATAACCAAACCTGGTCTGAAACGGAACGTTGGCTGTTTGAAACCAAGGGCGATACGTGGGTCAAGGATTTACAAAGCAGTGTCCAAAAACGTCTCAAAGGGAAATTGGGAAGCGGCGAAGTGGAGTTGTGGCAGTTGGGTGCGAAGGTCGCAGGAGATACCTATGATTCGGGGGCGCTGTACAATCTGGGCCTAGAAGCCACTTGGACTGGACCCTCTGCCGATGGCAAAAATCTCAAGGTGACGAAGAACTGTGAAATCATCCCCAAACGAGTCTTTTCCCGTCGCGCCAATAGCACCCTTCCAGATACCAAAATGGTCGGGAAGCTGAGCTGTACGGATGTGAATGAACCTAAACTTAAGAAGGTCTGAGGGTTAATAGTTTTACCATAAGCCCCCAACCCCCAATTCTGGGGGCTTCGGAATCCGTTTTTTATTAGAAATCACCTTGCTGTTCTTAGGTTTATTATGTTTAGCCCGATCGCACGGATTACGACGATTTCGACCAATGTTTTTCGCGAGGTGATTCGCGATCGAGTGCTCTACCTGATTGCGCTGTATGGAATCGTGTTGGTGATCGCCCAGCGGTTGCTGCCTGAAATCGCCGTCGCCACGGAGAACAAAATATTGCCGGATTTGGGGCTGGCCTTGATGCAGGTGATGGGGCTGATGCTGGCGATTTTTGTGGGGACCAATTTGGTCAATAAAGAAATCGAAAAGCGCACGGTCCTAGTTCTAGTCGCAAAACCCGTCAGCCGGACAGAGTTCATCTTTGGCAAGCACTTGGGGTTGACAGGGGTTTTGGGGGTGCTCGTAACGATTATGACGGGCATTTATCTAGCCGTGATGACCTATGCCAAAGCGCCGTTTGTTGTGCAGGATATTGCGCTGAATGGATTGTTTTTGTGGCTTCAGTTATCGTTGGTAACGGCTATTGCGCTGCTGTTTGGGGTGTTTACGGGACCGATTTTGGGGATCATGATGACCTTTGGGGTTTATCTGATGGGAACCCTGAGCCGAGATATGGTCACGTTTGCTAAACTCTCAAAGAATCCTGACTTAGAGCGGGCTGCGGGCTGGCTTTATCTTATTCTTCCGGATATGAGTCGGTTGGATCTGAAAAATCAGGTGGTGTATCATTTGATCCCCGATCGGCTTTCGCTCTTGACTAGTACGGGTTATGGTTTGTTGTACATTGTTTTAGTCCTAAGTCTGACCTCGCTCATTTTCTCACGACGCGAGTTTTGATCGACTCCTCCTCGTTGGGTTTGGGGCACATTGAGCCATTCCCCTACCGATCGATTTGAATTGCTATAGTAAATCCCAGATACCGCACGATCGACCTAGGGATTTTAGAATCATGACGACTGCCGCACCCGCTTCCGCAAGCACCCCTCCGATCGCGCCCACTATTCAGTCCAAGCTCAGCCAACTTCGATCGATTTTCCAAGACATGGACCGGGCTTTGATTGCGTATTCCGGCGGCATTGATAGCACGCTGGTCGCTTACCTTGCCTATGAGGTGCTGGGCGATCGTGCCCTTGCGGTGACGGCGCATTCTCCGTCGCTTTTGCCGGAAGATCTCGATGATGCGAGAACCCAAGCTCAAGCGATCGGCATTCCTCACACGGTGGTCGAAACCCACGAAATGACCAATCCCAACTACACCACCAACCCCATCAATCGCTGTTACTTCTGCAAAAGTGAATTGCACGACACCTTAAAACCGATCGCCCTATCTCAGGGATTTCTCTACGTTGTGGATGGCGTCAATGCTGACGATTTGCATGATTATCGCCCCGGAATCCAAGCGGCTCAAGAACGCGGTGCCCGATCGCCCTTGGCTGAAGTCGGGGTCAGTAAGTTTGAAGTGCGCGAAATTTCTAAATTTCTGGGTTTGCCTTGGTGGAACAAACCCGCTCAACCCTGTCTCAGCTCTCGGTTCCCCTATGGTGAAAGCATCACCGTTGAAAAACTTCAGCGGGTCGGACGGGCTGAAATCCATTTGCGAAAACTAGGCTGGCTCAACATCCGGGTCCGATCGCAGGGTGATACCGCCCGAATTGAAGTGTTGCCGGAAGAGATTCGGACGTTTGTGATTCAGACGGACTTGGGAGTGCTAGTCGATCGGTTCAAGTCCTTTGGTTTTCTGGCGGTCACGTTAGATTTAGAAGGCTATCGCAGCGGGAAGCTCAACGATGGTTTGAACCTCTAATCCTGCTTCCACACTCGGTTCCAGAGGGGATGACTGTGGCCTTGCTGTTGGATTTTGAGAACGCGACTACGTAGGGAGGCTTGTTCATAGTCAGGTAACCCCCAGATCAAATTTCGACTTTGCCCGACTAGCGCGCTTAAGGTCAGTCCAATGCAAAGCCCAAGGCCCACCGCTGCGATCGGATGAAACATTAATCCGACTCGAATGGCGGACCACGTAAAATACTC
The DNA here is from genome assembly GCA_043764895.1 of Synechococcales cyanobacterium. Taxonomy (GTDB): domain Bacteria; phylum Cyanobacteriota; class Cyanobacteriia; order Leptolyngbyales; family Leptolyngbyaceae; genus JAAFJU01. The sequence goes on from JAYUJY010000224.1 coordinate 17,828, forward strand.
TTGCAACGTCTGCCACGTTTTGCGAAGCTGCCACACACTCCAACTTCCCACCGTCAGCCACAGCACCAACAGCGTCAGCCAACGACCGACAACATTTAACTGGTGGAGCCGATCGATCGCCTGAATGAAGGCTGGATCGCGTTCAAGGAGTTCATCCGGGTCGGTGTTGGAAGAAGAGTATTTGTCGGGCCGTTCATCAGACATTTCATCATTGGGATATGAGGACTGGCCTTGTTGCGCTATTTAGCAGGCGTTGGGCTGGATTTTGGGCTTGGACTAGCGGTTGGCCTTGGGCTAGCAGTTGGTGTTGGGCTAGCAGTTGGGCTTGGGCTAGCAGTTGGGCTTGGACTAGCGGTTGGGCTTGGGCTAGCAGTTGGCCTAGATCTAGATCTTGATCTAGGTGATGTGACAGGGACGATCGGGACAGTTGGGACGATCGGGACAGTCGGCGGCTGAATGGAGAATGGGTTGGCCGTTGCGGCATCGGGCTGAAGAACAGGCAGCGGGCTAGAACCAAACCCGAGAAGAACCTGTGACATCCGGTAGTAGGTCGCCCAGCGTCGGGAGTCGGGACGCTGTTGCCATTGCGATCGGGTCACTTCCACACTCATGACCGGAGCCTCCGCCCCTTGATGTAAACCCAGGATGTACACCACAAGGGTACTGGTCAAAAGATCTCGATCGAACGTGCGTTGAATGGCGGCGCGGGCGATAAGTTCCGATCGGCTAATGAAGGCCGCATAGGGTTCAGCCTTCAAACGTTCAACCCGGATTTCTTGACGCGCAAAGTAGGCTTGGGCGGCGGGGGGTGACGTTGGGGTGGTGAGACTCAAGAGTGCGCTGCTCAGACCGAAGAGCGTCGCGAGTAAAACCGATCGGTTTTTCATAGGATGCAGCCTAATCGCCATAGGGTAAATCACCTCAATATTGTGCATTATTCCTAGCCGATCGGCGCAAGGGTTAAAAACTCTAGATGTTTTGAGTATTCATTTCAAGACTCCACCCTTGCCATAATGGCCGTTCCCCATAACCAGATATCTATGGTTAGATCGTTCCCCTCGTTGGGTTTTGGGCACGGCATGGCCATGCCCCTACATCCTCTGGAACCCGGACTCCGGAACCCAAATCTGTAGGGGCATGGCTCGCCGTGCCCCAAACCCAACGAGGAGAAAGACGACTATTCCTCTTCTCCCTTACCCTGAATCAAATATCCACAGCGGTGTTCACCCTCCACCAGCCAGTGGGTCCGCTCCACCTCACAGTCATAAAGGGCGATCGAAAACATCTCCAACTCGTGGCCACACACCTTCGGAAACGTTGCCGCAATGTGGGAAATCGCACAGTTATACTCAGTCAACACATATTTAGAATCGCGATCGTCCTCATCCACGCCATGACACTCCGCCATATAGCCTTCGCCCTTGCGCAACTCCACCAACGCCTGCACCCGCGTCTTCAGTGAACCCGAACCCAACAAATCTCGGTACTCCAGCGCCTTGCGTTCCCACTGCATCCGCAAAATCACATCCACCTGTTCCGCATCCATCATCGACGAGAGCGAACCCAACAGCGACACCGCAAACTCGTCCGATCGATTGGGAAACTGCGATCGGGCTTTCGGACTGAGTTCGTAGAGATGATTTGGACGCCCCATGCCGCTCTTCACCGACTTATGGCCAATCAACCCGTCCTCTTCTAAATCCTTCAAATGCCGCCGAATTCCCTGAGCACTCACCTGAAGCGCCTGCGCAATAGCCCCCGCCGACGCCTCTCCCTCCCGGAGCAGCACCTGCAAAATATCCTGCTTTGTCGAAAGCTCTTTTGTTGGGATCATGACAAACTCACCTAGAAATTCTTCACGCAGTGCCCGTCTTCGCTCTTCACACTTCAATCTTCGCTCTTTAATTCTGCCTTTGACAACACAGTTGTTGCTAAAGTGCGGTAAAGTTAATCTATGAAGTTGCCATGGCATCGGTGTTGTTTGATTATAAGATCAACACTTGCTGTTGTTTATTAAACCTCTCTGGTCCGGTCATGACTCAAGCTTCCGAGAAAAACCTCGACATCATGAAAAGCTTTGCAGAAAGCTATGCAAAGCGCACCAACACGTACTTCTGCGTTGATCCTGGTGTTACGGCAGTCGTCCTTGAAGGGCTAGCCAAAAATAAAGAAGACCTCGGTGCGGCGCTCTGCCCTTGTCGTCACTATGAAGACAAGGTTGCCGAAGTCAAAGCGACCTACTGGAACTGCCCCTGTGTCCCCATGCGCGAGCGCAAAGAGTGTCACTGTATGCTCTTCCTGACGCCCGACAACGATTTTGCTGGAGACAGCCAGAGCATGACCGTCGAAGACATTCGCACGCTGACCGCTCTATAGAACTCGATCGTTCCAGTTAAGCGATCGCGATTTCCCATCCCCCTTCCATCCGCGCACCTTTTTAGGAAACCCACTATGACTTCTACGGTTCAAACCCTCGTCAATCAACCCTATAAGTACGGTTTTGTGACCGATATCGAATCCGATGTCATTCCACGGGGTTTGAGCGAGGATGTGGTGCGGATGATTTCTTCGATTAAAGAAGAGCCGGAGTGGATGCTGGCGTTTCGGCTTAAAGCGTATCGCCAATGGCTCAAGATGACGACTCCTGAATGGGCACATGTCGAATATCCGGCGATCGACTACCAAAACATCATTTACTACTCCGCTCCCAAGGTAAAAGCCAAGCTAAATAGTTTGGATGAAGTCGATCCAGAATTGCTCGACACCTTTGAGAAACTGGGCATTTCGCTGTCTGAGCAAAAGCGGCTCACCAATGTAAACGTCGCTGTAGATGCCATCTTCGACAGCGTTTCGGTCGCGACGACCTTTAAGGACAAGCTTGCAGGCTACGGCGTAATCTTTTGTTCACTTTCGGAAGCCGTCAAAGAACATCCTGAACTGGTCAAGAAATATCTGTCCAGCGTCATTCCCATCACGGATAATTACTACACCGCGTTGAATGCAGCGGTTTTTAGCGATGGCTCCTTTGTCTATATTCCAAAAGGCGTAAAATGCCCCATGGAACTCTCAACCTATTTCCGCATCAATAACGGCGACTCTGGGCAGTTTGAACGGACACTAATCATTGCCGAAGAAGGCGCATCGGTCAGCTATCTCGAAGGCTGCACCGCACCTATGTACGATTCCAACCAGCTTCACGCGGCGGTGGTTGAATTGATCGCCTTAGATGATGCCGATATCAAATACTCCACGGTCCAGAACTGGTACGCAGGCGACAAAGAAGGCGTCGGTGGAATCTATAATTTCGTCACCAAACGCGGTTTGTGTAAGGGCAAGAATTCCAAAATCTCTTGGACCCAAGTGGAAACGGGAAGTGCCATCACCTGGAAATATCCAAGCTGCGTTTTGATTGGCGATAATTCGATCGGTGAGTTTTACTCGGTTGCGTTGACGAACAATTATCAGCAAGCCGACACCGGAAGCAAAATGGTCCACATTGGGAAAAACACGAGAAGCACGATCGTTTCCAAAGGCATCAGCGCCGGACATTCCCGCAATAGCTATCGGGGCCTCGTGAAAATCGGACCTCGCGCAGTGGGTGCCCGAAACTATTCCCAATGCGACTCCATGCTGATCGGCGACAACGCTCAAGCCAATACCTTCCCCTACATCCAGGTCCAAAATAACGGCGTCAAAGTCGAGCACGAAGCCTCCACCTCAAAAATCGGCGAAGACCAACTCTTCTACTTTGCTCAACGTGGAATTTCCGCTGAAGATGCAGTGTCGATGATGATTAGCGGATTCTGTAAAGATGTGTTTAATCAATTGCCCATGGAGTTTGCGGTCGAAGCCGATAAATTGTTGGCGCTGAAGCTTGAGGGAAGCGTGGGGTAAACATATATCTTCGGAGAAGCTAAAATGGTTACAACACTACAGGCAAGAAATGTTCGATTATCTGCCTTACGGAGATGTTTTGGTTTAGAGTGGGTTCGCAACCTTGATTTCTTTCCAGAATGGCAAGAAGTTTTGCCTGATTTATCAAAACGTGAGCGAATATTTCTCGATGGTGTTCGGGAGGGCTATTTCTCACAGCTTCAAGGCGATGAGGATGTTTTAGAAAAGGTTGTTCAACTGACGGTTGTTTCTCCATTACTTTGTGGAGCGGGACTTTACATCACGCCCTTTGAAATCCGTGCTGAGAAATCGATCGAGATTGAAACTGAGGATGATGGCGTTATCATCAAAGGAACGCTAGACATTCTCATTATTCGACATAATGTTTGGGTGATGGTCATTGAGTCAAAGAAAGCAGAATACTCGATCGAAGCAGGATTAGCTCAACTACTTTCCTACTTACTTGCTCATCCTAACCCAGACGGAATTTGTTATGGTTTGCTAGCTTCAGGAAGCGATTTCATTTTTATCAAATTTGTTAGAAATGAACAAGGTGTGAAATATGGAACATCCGATCAATTTGCAATGCGACGATCGGATGATATCTACCAGGTTTTTCGCATCCTCAAACGGCTGACCCAGAGTTAGCATATATGGCAAATTTGCGTTCTCCAAAATTATCAAATCCATCCGCTGTAAAAGCGATGTCTGCTGAGAAAGTAGATTTGCGGTTTTTGATTGAACATTTCAATTTAAAATACGTTCAAGATTTAGATTTCTTTTTGGAGTGGCAGAGTAATCTGCCGATCGTGACTCTCGCGCAAAGAAGCGACTTAGATATCATAAAGCAAGGCTATCTCAATTTATTAGATTATCCGCCCCTACTCGAAAGCGCTGTGCAAGTTGCAGTCCTGGGTCCGATGATGTTTTTGGGGAGGTTTTTCTTACCGCCCTTTCATGTGAGAGGCGAGAAATCGATCAAAATTGAGCACGAAGACCACGGCGTAAAAGTCGTTGGGAAACTAGATATTCTTCTACTTCGTGATAACTTTTGGGTGATGGCGATCGAATCCAAACGATCGGAGTTTTCTTTAGAAGCCGGACGCGCACAGATTTTGTCCTATATGTTGGCCAATCCTGATATCGATCGTCCGAGTTATGGTCTTGTTACCAGCGGCGGAAGCTTTACGTTTCTCAAGCTCACCCGAGGTGAAACCAATCATTACAGTTTGTCTAGAATCTTTGAGGTGATTAACCCTGGCAATGAACTGTATGACGTGTTTGCTATTCTGAAAAAAATTGCAGCTTTATAGCGAAGGAAGGGAATCAAAATGGAGGACTCTGAAATGGGATTGGTGTTTGCGGAAATCGAGTTAGTCTCGGGCGACGATCTTGCGCTCAATCGGCGCGGGTATATTTTGGAAGATAAAATTCGACGCTGCACGGTGAGAGCAATGGTAGATAGCGGTGCCACGATGCTAGCGATTCCAATTCATGTTTCCAAACAACTAGATTTGCCTAAGATTCGACAAATTGAAGCCGAACTTGATGATGGGTCAGTTGGATTTTACGATGTGGTCGGACCCGTCGAAGTCCGGTTCTCCAATCGCCAAACGTCTGTGGAGGCACTCGTTATTCCCGGAACAACAAAAACATTATTAGGCGCAATTCCAATGGAGGGAATGGATGTCCTAATCGATCCAAAACGAGAGCGATTGCTTGTTAATCCGGATAGTCCAAACGTTGCGAAGATGATGTTGATGTAAACTAGAATTGCTGCGATCGATTGATTTCGATTACTGCTTGAGCACCTAGAGAGAACCACTGTGATTAGTCCTAACGCCAGTCCAATTTTATCGGTGAGAAATCTCACCGCCAACGTAGATGGAACCCAGATTTTGAAGGGGTTGAATCTAGAGATTAAAGCTGGAGAAATCCACGCGATCATGGGGCCGAATGGGTCCGGAAAGAGTACTTTTTCTAAAATTCTCGCAGGTCATCCCGCCTATGAAGTCACGGGCGGCGAGATTGTCTTCATGGGAAAAAATCTGTTGGAGATGGACCCTGAAGAACGATCGCGCTCTGGCATCTTTCTCGCATTCCAGTATCCGCTTGAAATTCCCGGCGTTAGCAATCGCGACTTCCTGCGAGTCTCTTGCAATGCAAAGCGCAAACATGAAGGACTAGAAGAACTCGATCCCATGGATTTTGATGACGTGGTGTATGGGAAATTGGAACTGCTGAAAATGGACGCAGAGTTTCTCGATCGAGGCGTGAATGAAGGCTTCTCCGGCGGCGAAAAGAAACGCAATGAGATTCTTCAGATGGCGCTTCTAGAGCCAAAGCTAGGCGTTCTTGATGAGATTGATTCGGGTTTGGATATTGATGCACTTCGGGTTGTCTCTAGTGGTGTGAATGCGTTGTCGAATACTGACAATGCCATGTTGCTCGTAACGCACTACCAGCGTTTGCTGGATTACATCACACCCGACTACATTCATGTGATGGCCGATGGTCGTATTTTACAAACCGGAACGAAGGAATTAGCGTTGAAACTTGAAGCTGAAGGGTATGACTGGCTTTTGGAAGGTGCAGCAGTATGAATGACGTAATAACGAACATGGGCATCGACGATAGCCTAGACGAAGTGAACCCCACGATCGGCGCTGAACGGATTTCGGCCAAAATCGATCGGACGGCTTACCTGACTAATCTGGTGAAACTTCGCAGCGACGAAACGCCTGACTGGATGAAAACGACGCGGGATCAGGCCAGTGCGATCGTGCAGGAACTGGCGATTCCGTCGTCGAGGGACGAAGACTGGCGCTTTACGGATTTGTCTGAACTGGTGCAAACTGAGTTTCAATCGGTGAGCGATCGGGCGGCCTTAGGCTTCGAGCAAATCCAGGCTTACATGCTTCCCGAAACAACGAATAGCCGATTGGTGTTTGTGGATGGTCTGTATGCGGCAGATTTGTCATCGATTGATGACCTTCCTGAATCTGTGTTTCTCGGCAGTCTCGCTCAATCTCACGAATTTTTGCCAAAGGTGAATGAATACTTTGGGAAACTGCCGGGGGGTGAGGAAGTCTTCACGGCGCTGAATACAGCCAGTGTCGTAGATGGTGCATTGGTTTGGATTCCTAAGGATCAAATGGTAGAAGCCCCAATTCACATTTTGATGATTGCAACGGGAACTGCGAATCACTTGATTCAACCTCGGGTTTTGGTCATTGCTGAATCGGGATCGAAATCAACAATAGTAGAAGATTACGTTTACTTAGGCGATCGGGCTTACCTGAATAATAGTGTCACTGAAATTCACATTGCAGACAATGCTAACGTGATGCACAGTCGCATCCAGCGCGATAGCCAAAGTGCTTTCCACATCGGCAAAACGGTCATTTCTCAAGCCCGAGATTCGACGTATTCTGGCATCGCAATTCACTTCGGTGGCATCCTATCGCGGCACAACTGGGAAGCCTACTCCCAAGGCGCACAAACGCACACTGAAATGCTCGGCTTGACTTGGGTGGACGACGATCGGTTGGGCGATACCCACAGTTTGATCGCCTTCAGTCAACCCCACGGCACAGCCAATCAGGTGAGTAAATGCATTGCTGATGACAAAGCCCACGCTATTTTTAATGGCCGCATCTGTGTGCCCAAGCTCGCCCAACACACCAACGCCGCCCAACTCAGTCGCAACCTACTGCTTTCCCCAAAAGCTCGCATTGATACCAAACCCCAGCTCGAAATCGTTGCGGATAATGTGAAATGTGCTCACGGTGCAACGGTCAGTCAGCTTGAAGATGATGCAGTATTTTATCTGCAAAGTCGCGGGATTGACGCAGATTCGGCGCGGAAGTTGTTGACCTATGCCTTTGCAACTGAAGTGATTAATCACATTCCTGTCCCGTCGTTGAAAGCGCGATTGCAGGCACAAGTGAAGTCGGCCAACGAGGTCTAGCACGCACTCTCAATTCCAAAGAGATTACACACTGGGAGAACATCCATGGCTTATAGCGACTTCACCCTAGAAACTGTGATTGATCAGTTTGGAATTGCATTGGAATCGGGCATCCTCTTTGACTCAATTGGTTTAGTACAGCCGACTTCTTGGCTCCGAGAAACGTTAATTCGCGGGGAGAAAACAGCATTAGCTTCTTCAACGGAAAAAGCCCGATCGGAGTTTTTAGTCGCACCCATTTTGCTCGAAGTTCAGGAACAAACCATTCCAATGATTTCGATTTATTCTGGGAAGACGCTGACGGCTGATTCCGATCGGGGACTCAATGGAGAATGTGACTTTATGTTAGGAATAGGTCCGACCTTACCGATTATTCAGTCCCCCATATTCTCGTTAGTTGAGGCAAAGAGACAAGACTTACAGCTTGGAATTGGACAATGTGCGGCACAAATGTTGGGGGCGCAAATTTTCAATCAGAATCACAACAAGCCCATTTCTAAAATTTATGGTTGTGTAACGACAGGTGAAGCTTGGCAGTTCTTACGACTTCAAGGTCATCACCTGACGATCGAATCTCGAATTTTCTATTTTAATGAATTAGAAAAAATTCTTGGTATTTTACAAATGATTGTTATGGAAAGTTTAGCGCCAGAATCTTGAAACTACTTATTTTAAGGATATCCAAATGGCATACAGTGATTTTACGTTAGAAGCCGTTCTGACCCAGTTTGATTTAAAAGAAGTCACTGCACCGTTGTTTGCGACGATCGTACCCGTTCAGCCGAGCGCTTGGCTCCAAGAAACGCTGGCCATTGGTCAAGAATATGGCTTGCGGTCGGGAACTGAAAAAGCTCGATCGGAATTCATCGTAGCCCCTATTCTATTAGAACTTCGTCGCTTAAGTGCTGAACCCTTTGCCATCTATTCTGGACGAAATTTAGAGGGCGATCGATCACTCGGTTTGAACGGCGAATGTGATTTTTTACTGAGTCGGGGTGAGACGTCCTATAGCCTTCATGCCCCTGTTTTTGCGATCGTTGAAGCGAAGAAACAAGATTTGGATCTAGGACTCGGACAATGTGCAGCACAACTCGTTGGAGCAAGGTTATTTAATCAAAAAAAGAATGAGTCTATTCCAATTCTTTACGGCTGTGTCACAACTGGAGACAATTGGCTGTTCCTTAAGCTCGAAGATCAGAGGTTGACCCTAGATACCCATCGTTATTTCTACAGTGAACTCGATCGGATCTTAGGGGTTCTGACTCAAGTTCTAACTAAAATTCAGGAAGCCTAATCAGGATGTAAATGAAGAGGCTACCCTGGAAAAGACAAGTTAAGGCTGCAAATTTTAGTTATAATAGAAGCAGCTATCTACCCGCTGAGCGAAATGTTCCATGGCTTATGGTGATTTTACATTAGAGGCGATCGTTGAGCAAGAAAACCTGACGATCAAAGACGCATCTATTTTTGCAGTCGTTGATCCTATTACTCCTAGCGATTGGCTGCAAGACCTGCTTTCAAGTAGTGCCACAATCGGTCTATTTTCTGGGACTGAAAAGTCTCGATCGGAATTTATTGTTGTTCCTATTCTTATGGACATTGAACGAAGGAATCGCGATCGGTTTACGATATTTTCAGGTAAAAACTTCGATGTTGACAGATCAAAGGGGCTGAATGGAGAATGTGACTTCATCTTGAGTAAAGGACAGCCGACTCGACTTATTCAAGCTCCAATCTTTGCCTTAGTAGAAGCCAAGAAGCAGGATATTGATATCGGACTTGGACAATGTGTCGCACAGATGATCGGTGCCCAGTTATTTAATCAGCGAAAACATCAGCCGATCGATGCGATTTATGGCTGTGTAACCACAGGCGATCGATGGCAGTTCCTTAAATTAGAAAAACAAGACCTGATGATTAATCGTCCTGAGTATTCCCTAGCGAATAACTTACCTGATATCCTTGGGTTCTTCCAACTTGTCCTCACGCACCTTTAAATTCCCTTTTAAAACCATCATGCTTCTTACCCAAGAAAAATCCCTTGCCCTCGAAGTTCGCCACGATTTTCCGATTTTGAATCAGGAAGTTTATGGCAAGCCGCTAGTGTATCTCGACAATGCGGCCACTTCACAAAAGCCGACCGCCGTTTTAAAGGCGCTGCAAAATTATTATGAGCAGGATAATTCCAACGTTCATCGAGGCGCTCATGCCTTGAGTGCGCGGGCGACCGAAGCCTATGAGGGTGCGCGAGACAAGTTAGCAGCCTTTGTGAATGCGCGATCGAGAGATGAGATTGTCTACACGAGGAATGCGTCTGAAGCCGTTAACTTAGTGGCCTATGCGTGGGGTATGAATGCGCTAAAACCGGGCGATGAAATCATCTTGACCGTCATGGAACACCATAGTAATCTCGTACCGTGGCAACTCGTCGCACAACGGACGGGAGCGGTGCTGAAACATGTGCAGTTGACTCCGACGCAAGAGTTTGATTTTGAGCACTACTTATCATTGCTATCTCCGCGTACCAAACTGGTTTCGGTGGTGCATGTATCTAATACCTTAGGATGCATTAATCCCGTAAAAGCGATCGCCGTTGAGGCTCACAAAGTCGGAGCAAAAGTATTGATTGACGGGTGCCAAAGTGCGCCGCATATGAAGATCGATGTGCAAGATTTAGATTGCGATTGGTTCGTTGCATCGGGACATAAGATGTGTGCGCCAACGGGGATTGGGTTCCTGTATGGCAAACTTGATTTGTTAAGAGCAATGCCGCCTTTTATGGGAGGCGGTGAAATGATTCAAGATGTGTATTTGGATTATTCTACCTATGCCGATTTGCCGCATAAATTTGAGGCGGGAACGCCTGCGATTGCAGAAGCGATTGCGATCGGAGCGGCGGTGGATTATTTGACGGCGATCGGAATGGACCGCATTAATGCCTACGAACATGAGATGACCAAGTACTTATTTGAGCAGCTTGCAACGGTGCCTAATCTAGTCATCTATGGACCTAAACCTGCGCCGGATGGAAGTGGTCGCGCGGCTTTGGCGGCTTTTACTGTAGAGGGTTTGCACGCAAATGATCTGTCTACGCTGATGGATCAATCGGGTGTGGCCGTGCGATCGGGAAACCATTGCACGCAGCCGTTACACAAAATCCTAAACGTGACGGCAACGGCAAGAGCTAGCATTTACTTCTACAATACTCGCGAAGAGATTGATATCTTTATCGCATCACTGAAGGAAACGATCGCCTTTTTTGTAGAGTTAATGTAGTTGATGATTGGTGTTAGGGTTAACGGTGTGGAAAGACGATGCTCATCACTGAGAGGCTTTCCGCTAGGATAGAAGCTACGCCAACGCTCACAGACTGATGTTGGATGTGCGATCGTTTTACACAGGTGAGGTCGAGGAGGAAGTAGAAGCGATCGTCTTTTCAGGTGTTTCCTTTGGTTCTGCCAAAAAGCGAGGGTATCTCTATTATTTAAGATTTAACATGAGATTGACTTGATTTAAAAAAGCCTCCGCTTGCTCGATTGACCGATTGACATCGCCTATTTCGACATGACGTATTTCGCCGTAATCACCGACTTGTCTCAATTCAGCGAGCCAGTTAATTTCTCGTCCAAAGCTTCGATCGAGTTCGCCTGTTTTAACAAAATGCATATTAATTGCTCGTAAAACACCTGTGTGACTATGAAATGTAAAACCTCTTGACAAGAGTAACGCAGAGGCAGAATGGAATACCGAATAATAGGCGCGTGAGGCAGAATCATCTAACAATCCAGCGTCTTTGAGAAGTTTTGCGGCTTGAAGAGAAGAGTTCGCCCGATCGAAATTTGATTTTATTTCGTTAGTATATGTCATGCTAAGATACCTTCACTCAAAATATTTCGATAAAGCTGAATGGTTCCGGCCTCAAATTCTTCAGCGCCCGCAGGTTTTGCCGAAATCCAATGATTGGCTTCTAACTGAATGGGATATAACAGCTCAACGATCGTCCGTAATTCTGCAAAATAATCTAACGGTTGTGCTAGCACAACTAACAAATCAATATCACTTTCTACGGTCATTTCTTGTCGTGCTGCTGACCCATATAGGACAACAGATTTCAATCGATCGAGGTAATGGTCACTCAGACAATTTCGACAGATTTCAACGATCGCTACGACGGATGATGGATTTAAGGTGTCGATCGATTTCATGATTTCTCTCACAGGCTGCCAAGGTTTAGTTAGAACTTACGCTGCGATCGGGATTTTGTGGACAGTTGTTCGCTCAGGAGAAGGCGGAGATGGTCGAGATGGTCGATGTATTGTTTGATTTTTGGGTGGGTTTCCCAGTGGGTGAAATACCAGGCTGTGAAGTAATCGATGTTAAAGATATTGAGTTTTTTCAGGTGATTAAGTATGGATTCTGGGCTGGAGGTGATTTGATTAGAAATGAGTTGTTCAACGTAACCCTGGATGTCATCGGAGAAGATTTCTAGTGTTCCAAGGATTGAAAATTCTTGATCTTCTTCCCATTGGGCGATCGTTTGTCGTTCGGCTTTCATCGATCGGTAAAGCTGATCGAGTTGAGTGGAGAGAAGACGGATGTGCTCTAGATTGGGAGTTGTGGTTAGATTTTGCATGGGTTAGTCATTCTCTCCGTAGGTTACGGTTTTGCTATCCCGTTCAATCAAGAATTCGATGCCTTTGTTCCATCGTATCGCACCGTCGGGGAGATATTTCTTGTGGGAACCTTTTTTGTTAAAGTTGGCAGCTTTGCGGAGATAGCGTAGGTAGTCGTCGAAGCCGTGCTTTTGGTCATGTTTGACGATGCTGGTGGGGAGTGTGGGGTAGGTGGCTTTGTCCCAGCTTGCCATGAGTTGTTGGATTTCGTTGATTTCGTCATGAGTGTAGCGATCGTAGAGAATGGTTTCATAGCGATCGACACTACTAGGTGAGTCAGACATTTATCTAATGAGGGCGATAAAAGGATCTCGATTTTAATTATACCAAAAACATTCTCGATTGCCCTTCCGTTGGATATTCCGTTTAGATCTGCGATCGTCCTTACACAGGTGAGGTCGCGGAGGAAGTAGAAGCGATCGTCTTTCTATGCTAAATTTCAGAACTATTCTATCTAAGTTCTACGCTAAAGTAAGTATATTAATGCTTGAGATGGCATATAGATTGGGTCACGGCATATGTCCCGAATCTAGGTTTATGGAATGATGATTTTAGAACTCGGAGGTAATTGAATGAAGTGCGTTATTTGTAAACAGGGTGAAACGCTTCCAGGTTTGGTTACGGTAACATTGACTCGTGATGAGGCGGTGTTTGTTTTTAAGGGTGTCCCGGCGGATGTTTGTCAAAACTGCGGCGAATATTATCTTAGTGATGAGATCACGGCAGTGGTGTTGAGTCGAGCAGAACGATCGATCGCAAATGGATCTGAAGTTGAGATTCAACGTTATGCAGCGTAAACCGATCGCTCTTCCGTTAGATATTCTGTTTGGAAAGGCGATCGCCCTTACACAATCAGATCCCGTAAGAAGTAGAAGCGATCGCCTTTTATCCCATTCTCTTCAACTCTTCCTAAATATCCCGCCAATGGCGAAGAAAGCTCAATTAGTATTTCTTTTAGTTCCTCACGCTCTCGAATTGGTCTAGGTGGATTTGAATATGGATAAGCACCAAAAAGAGTTTCTACTCCAACTTTTTCTTCGTGATTATTTTTTACAAGATTGACAATATGCGATCGCAGCTTAATCTCGCCTTCAACTTTCTGTATATATTCATCAATCTTGCCGTCAATTTGTCCTGCTTGCAAATACTTTCTGAGTTCAAATAAATCAATTGCGCCATCATATTTGGCTTTGAGTTCAACGAGTTTTTGTAAACTTGTAGGGTTAATGATTGCCATTTTATGAACATTTGCTCCATCTAATACTTGTGGGGTAGGTTTACCAGATCCAATAATTAGCTTGACTGTACCTGTTTTTTGAAATAGCTCGTTATTTCGTATTGTACCTAGATTGAGAAGTTGAACAACGGTATCATTGGGAATGCTTTTGCCAGCTTTACACTCTCCAAAAAGCGGATAGGGATTTAGACAAAGTAGATCTAATCCGCCAGCACCTCCTTTATGAGCATAGTCAATCGTAAACCCTAAGAATTGTAGTGCTTGCTTTGTAATGTTCTCAAAATCAGTACCAGCTTGATATGTGGTTTTCTTTTCTTCTAGTTCAATACTGCGATCGCCTAAAGTTGTAATTTCTTTAATCCAATCAAGCTTTTTTAGAGATTCCATTTTGCGCTGAAACTCTACTTCTTCTAGCATTTTCTGGATTTGGACATCTAGCGGCTCTGGTGGTTCTAGATTTTCAACTTCGCTTTTTCGCTTTTCATAGGTGATATCGTCCAAAACAGGTTGCAGTTCGTTGATGTAAATTCTATCTTCTAGGGATATAAATACTCCTTTTGTGCTGTTTTTGATGATGATAGGTGATGGTAAATGATAAACCCGCAGATAGCTAAGCCAAATAAAGCCATTTTGTTCTAAGGCATTTTGTAAGCTTTCTATAGGCACTTGTAACCGTGCTGCAAGAATGTCACATTTATCTTTTTCAAAAAACTTTTGACTTCGCTCAAAATGCGCCCACATGGAAATCTTGACTTCGTTATTTTCTGAATCATCAGCAAATAAAGCAAAGTCTTGATTTGGTCTATAAAAAGCTTGGGCGTGAACAGCAGTAATATTTCCCGATTCAAGGGAAGACAAAACGCCTGACGGCAGGCGTAATGCAGCAAAGATTGTTGCTTGTGTCATCTTAATTTAGCTAAAGTCATCTTTTAAATCTCCTATCGTAACACTATTTGGATCTGCGACAAAAGATGATGATGTAGGGGTAGTTGAAGGAACACGTTCGAGTTTACTAGCAAGGGTAGAGAGATTAGACAATTTGAAATCTTTAGAGACTTTCGTTTCTGGCCTACTTAATATCTCTTGAATCAAAGATTTATCGATCAAAATTCGCTCTTGATTGACATATTCCCAAATTTGCTTCTCATTTAATGTTTCTTGATCGTCTTGACCAAACTTATCAAGGAAAGACTGTAAAGCTAGGATAGGAATAATATGATCGGTGTGGAATTGAACCCATTCACCACCATTTTGTATAATATTTAGAGCGTGTTCTCTAGCATTTTTCCCACCGATATCTTCAGATCGAATTAAACAAACTCTTGTTTGAGGGAGCTTATTGAATTCAGTCAGCTTCTTTAAAGTATTTGTCAAAGCAACTCCTGTTTTCTGGACTACAGCAATACCTATAAAAGTAAATGGTCCATTTTTATTTTCAGCCCTGCGAACTCTGAGCTTAAAAGGTACAATTTCTTTATAGACGTTATCCTGTTCATCAATCACTTCAAAAACTCGAATTTCATCAACAACTTGATCGATCAAGTGATCAAACGCAAACCTTAGAGCTTTTGTAATTTTTTCGGAATTGTTTAAAAGGTCAACTTCCACACTTTCAAAATTACTCTGAACGTCTTGTAAATGTTGCTGATAATATTCCTCAACAGTGTTATCAGGAGGGGGTGGAATTACTTGACCTTTAAGCCCTGGTGGTGGTGTAAAGTTTGCCTCACACCAGCGTAGAACTTGACGTGCTGTAGCTCTTTCCTTGCTAAAGACACCAATCAACTTATCCTTCTCAAAGGGATAGAAAGAATGTGGAGGAACAACATTATGCTGCTTGTAAAAATTTAACAATCTATGCTCGATTAGAGCAAGACTGGCTTGTTCATTAAGGGCTTCCAGCATGATTTTACGCTCAAAGCGATCGCTTGCACCACCTTGTGCATCTGTTGTAAATTGATCTCTCAGTGTTTCTGTAAAGATGGAAAGAAGGATTACCAACCTATTAACGTTATTGCGTAAATCTTTAGCCAAGGATGCAATAACTTGGGCGAGTGTATTTCCAGTTCTAGGACAGACAGCAGGAGCATCTAACTCATCAAAACAAATAACAACTGTTTTGTAACGAACAATTAGATTTAATAAATCAAAAGCACAGGCTAAAGAGTCAGTTTCTCGGTCGTTTGGTAAACCTAGCGTTTTTGCCAATTCATCTGATAGCGTTTTTCCTGCCAGCCACATAGCCGCAAATGGTGCAGTTTCAGGTAAGAGTGTCCACAGTATCGCTCTAATCAAAAACACATTTTTTACATCTGGACATTTTTTGGTAATCCCATTTGTCCAAATATTTATTAGGTTGGGATTTTTGCCTAGAACGCTAGGAAATTTCCTTACAAGATTCTCAATAGTGCAAGGTCTATCTTCCCTTGCATCAAAATACATCTCAGCCGCCAAAGCTTGCCATTGAGTCACATTGGGACAATATTCTCGCTTGAGGCTATAGACGAGAGCTTGTAAGAATTCTGACTTGATTGCTTCAAGGTTGTCGTACTCTCCCATGTAAACAAAGAAAGCTTTGTCGGTTGAGTTTAAATAATGATGCAATCGCGCAAAAATTTGAGTTTTCCCCAGACCACGCTCACCAACTATTGCAGCACCTTCCGATTGAGACTTGCCAGTATCAACATCATCAATTAATTTGACGATACTGTCAAAAGCATTTTGATTAATTTCAGGTACACCCGAATATTCTTGATTCCATACACTCGACTGAGTTGTTACCTTAAAAGTGAATGGGTTGTACTGTTCAATGATTTGGTTTAGCGTCTTGCTGTCAGTAACTTCTTGTGTCATCTTTTTAATTCCTACTTAGCCTTTTTGACTACAAAACAACGTAAACCGCTTATCGGTGTTGACACAGAATCGCGTAGTTTATCTGGTGCGCCATCTTCAATTGTGCCATCTTGTAAAAGAAAGACATCATTTGATTGCATTTCTAGCAACCAATCGCTAAACTGCGATCGCGTTACTTGTTCACCGATCGCCCGTCTAATCCGATAAATAGGCACAAGGTTATCAAAGTTGTAATCACGATTCAGCCGATCGAACGTCTCCAACGCCACAACCTTAAACGCCTCATAGGACTCGATCGCATTTCCCGCAGTTTTCGCAACAGGTTCAGCCGACGGAACAGGAGTCGATCGTAACCACTTCAGCAACACATTCGCAGTTCGCTGACCAATCCCCGCTGTAAACTTAAACTCATCATTCGCCAAAGACGTCCCCAACAGAGCCTTACCTAGATCCGTCAGAACAAAGCCCTTTGCCCTACCCTCACCTGAAACCTCGATCGACCCCGATGCCATCAGCCCCTCACGCGCCGCATTCTTATCCGCAGCCTTTCCACTGAATCGCTCATTCAGCTTCCCCTGACCGATCGGAACCCCATCAAAATTCCATAACTCTAATAAAAGCCGCACCTCAAAATTCGTAGCCATACTCATTAACGCTCCAGATTGAAGAAGAAGTCTAGACAAGGGCGAACCCTACAAAATATAAATTACGTCCCCAGTGAAGCCATCCTCACCAGAAGCATTCATTCATTACTCACACAATACCCAACTTTTCCCTGTGACCTACTGACGCAAATCACAAATCTAAATTAAAAATAAATATTTTTTACAGGGCCTTGCGTATCTTACCGAAATTTTCTCTCATATTCCAGAAAATTCAGTAAAGTTACGGACTCGATCGATAAAGCGATCGTAAATCTTCAGTCCCGACCAAAACCCTGAGCCTTGAGATTTTGCCCATCATCATTTCATTCATCCGGCGTGATGCCCACCCCGATCGCGCTATCGAGAGGATCGATTGTGATTAAACTGGAAAATTCCTAAGTAGACTACAGCCTCAGCGATCGGCTCAAACTCAAACGATGCTTTACCCAAAGTGGCGACCCATTCAGTAGTCTCCGATCGACAGTAGGTCATCGTTGTTACAGACTTCATTAATTAAGTCTCTGCGTTTTCAGCCAACCATAAATCTAAATCGTTAAGGGTAGAGAAATCGAAAATGGATTCTCCCAAAGCCTCTATTTCCCCAATTGATAGATGATCTATTTGTTCAATCAAACTAGAAGAAACTTCTCCAAACCGATGATTCAAAAACCGGAGAATCATCGACTTACCCCGGCGTGCTTCACCGCGTGCTTCACCGCGTGCTTCACCGCGTGCTTCACCGCGTGCTTCTGCCATTCGTTCGATCGTGGTCACATACTTCATTTTTCTAGCCTTCTCAAATTCTTCTAGTTCCACCTGAAACGCTTGCTCAATATCTTCTGGCAAACGCATCATCCAATCCAGAAAATTGTACAACTCCAATATAGCCTGTTGGTCATAGCCTCGATCGTACAACATCGTCGTCAACCGAAACTTCCAAGTCTTCCGCTCTTACGGTTCATGCTTCGTATCCTGCGTCTTTAAATGCGCCATCACTACAATGGCAAACGGATTTTCACTTGCCTCCAACGCGGCCCAATTCGATCGATAATCTGAGAGCTTCACAACAGGGAATTCAAACAGGACATTACAGCCCCAGATGGAATCTTGATACGATTGGGGTCGCCAAGTGGCACTATCATCCGCCAAAATTGCTAAACTCGCCACAGGGCAATCGTAGCGATCGCGCAGACGATAGTTATAGCTGAACATTCGCTTTCCGAAAATATCTTCTTGCTGACTTTGAACTTCAATATGACACATGACTAACAGTAGATCACCATTCAATCGCCAAAGCTGAATTAACTTATCCGCGTAGCGTTTCTGAACTTCCCCATCCCGGACCACCTTTTGCAATTCTTTATCCATAAACACAAAGCCGCGTTCCCAATCAATATCAGCTTCTATTTGCGGAAAGAAGAATGCCATAAACTCCCGAAAGTACAGTTCAATCACTGTTTTCCACGGATTATCGTAATCGTCGTTTGTGAGTTGTGTCATGACTCGGAAGTTAAAAGATTATCCCAAAAATTATAGAGTATTACCTTTATACCGGACACGTTATAGAACAGTCATGGGCTTTACAATCCTCGTTCTGGGATGTTTGGATTCTCAACTAGCGATAGAATCCGATCGATCATGCGTATCTTTAGATTTCAAAATGTTGAGCGCCACCGCTTCCGCAATTTTCACCCCATCAATTCCCGCCGACAAAATCCCACCCGCATACCCCGCACCTTCCCCCGCCGGATACAAACCCTGAGTATTCAGACTTTGCCCATCCTCATTGCGCGAAATCCGAATCGGAGACGACGTGCGCGTTTCAACTCCCGTCAAAATCGCATCATTCATATCAAACCCTTCAATCTGCTGAGCAAACGCCGTCAGAGCCTCACGAATAGCGTCGATCGCATAGCTTGGCAAACTGGTATTCAAATCACCCAATCGAACGCCCGGTTGATAGGACGGCTGCACCGAACCCAGTTCAGTAGACGGGCGGTTTGCAATGAAGTCGCCGACAAGCTGGCCCGGTGCCTCATAAGTGCCGCCTCCAAGTTGAAACGCCCGTTCTTCCAGAGTTCGCTGAAACTCAATCCCAGCCAGGGGATGCCCCGGATAATCCTCTGGCGTAATGCCTACCACGATCGCACTATTCGCATTCCGTTCATTGCGAGAATATTGGCTCATGCCATTTGTCACCAGTCGCCCCGGTTCAGACGCCGCCGCCACCACCAGTCCCCCCGGACACATACAAAAACTGTAGACCGATCGACCATTACTACAATGATGGACCAGCTTATAATCTGCCGCCCCCAGCGCTTTGTTACCCGCATTTTCGCCCCACCGAACCCGATCGATCATCGTCTGCGGATGCTCCACTCGAAACCCAATGGAAAACGGCTTCGGCTCAATGTACACCCCGCGATCGTGCAGCATCTCAAAGGTATCGCGGGAGCTGTGTCCGACTGCCACAACCACATGCTGACCCTTTATGTATTCACCCGTGTCGAGCACCACACCTTGGACTTGGTGGTCTTGGATATCAATGTCCACCACGCGGCTCTGAAACCGGATTTCGCCGCCGAGGGATTCTATAGTGGCTCGGATTTTTTCAACGACGCCAACGAGTTTGAAAGTACCGATATGCGGCTTGTTGATGTAGCGAATCTCAGGATTTGCGCCAGCGTTCACAAACTCATTGATAACTTTGCGTCCATAGTGTTGTGGATCGCTCACCTGACTGTAGAGTTTGCCATCCGAAAACGTTCCCGCTCCCCCTTCCCCAAACTGCGCATTTGACTCCGGGTTAAACGGCATTCGCTTTTTCCAGAAGCCAAACGTATCCGCCGTCCGATCGCGCACCGACTTCCCCCGCTCCAACAAAATCGGCCTAAACCCCATCCGCGCCAACATCAGCCCTGTCAACATTCCACACGGACCTGTCCCAATCACGATCGGACGAACCGTGCAATCTTCAGGCGCTTTAGCCACATTTTTGTAAGTAAGGTCAGGCGCAAGCGTCACAGTGCTATCTTTTTTTAGGCGATGAAGATGCTGCGAATCGCGAGTGGTGTGAACATCAACGATGTAGATCAGCCGAATGTTCTTTTTATCCCGAGCGTCATAGCTGCGCTTAAAAATCACGTAGCTTTTCAGCTCGCTAGCCACAATTTTTAGCTTACTAATCACCGCCGCCTGAATCGCTTCCGGCGCATGATCGAGAGGGAGTTTGATTTGGGAAAGTCGCAACATAGCTCAACGCTTAACCGATCGCTTAGACAGACATTAAATACTCAGTCCATCATATCGTTGATCTTGCACGATCTATCACTGAATCAAAACGCGATCGCACCCGTTCTCGGAATCGATCGACAGCAATCCGAGCCGCCACATAGCTCGGCAACTGATAATGCTCAAAAAGTAACCAAAGTGCAATCACAAGATGACCACTAAACGTAATCGCGCCCCACACTACAGAGAACGAATTCCACATCAGCCCCCCGATCGGCGGAAACACATAAGCCCCTAGCCAAATCACACCCGACGGAATCGTCACCAAGAACACCCCCGTCACCCAAACAAGAATGCTAAGGTCAACATCCCGTGCATTCAACGTCCCCCACTTATCGCCCTGCCAACGCCAGACGCGTTTAGGAATCTGATCCTCCACCTGCAACACCTGCTCCGTCAAATTCACACTAAAAATGTGCCGACAAAAGCTACAGGAAAACGCATCCATCATCGCCATGCTCGACAACGTGCCATGACGACAAATCGGGCAACTATAAGAATCCTGTAGTGTTAAACGCATTGCCTAAGTCTCCTAAAAATCTAGTACTGCGCATCGTAAATAAGACTTGTATTAAAACCCGTTAGGTTTGGGGCACGGCATGGCCATGCCCCTACAGTCTCTTGAAAGATAAATTTGTAGGGGCATGGCTCACCGTGCCCCAAACCCAACGAGGAGAAGTTAAATGGCTTGATTATTTAAGCCGTAGACTGGTCTTCTACTCATCAAGTAACCCTCGCTGCCTAAAAACAGTCTACACGCCTAACTTCAACTGCCAACTTTTCAGCGTCCCCGTGTCACCTGCGATCGCATCCACAACTTGCAACTGCCACTGACCCTGAGCGCCCACACCAAGCAGCAATTGGAGAGCAGGAGTAGACGTTATAGAGTAGGTTGTCTGGAGCTTTTTCTTGACGCCGAGGGTGCGACCTTGAAGCAGCACTGCCTCACCAGACGGAGCCACAATCGAAATCTCCAGATCCCCTAAGTAGCCATGATCAATCTCGATCGTCACGGAGATATCTTGCACCGTCCCCGCCTCATTAATTTGGACCGCAGCGGTTAGCCCTTGGGGATCGTTGTCAGGAATCGCTTGAGCGTTGCTGGATTGGGCCGTGAGCCATCGTCCCGGCGTGAGAGAGACCGCCATACGACGTTTGATCGCCATTTTCACTGCATTGGCCGCATTTACCTTGCCATAGCCAAACCAGTCCGATCGACCGTTTTTCTCATAGGTGCCTTTCTGAAACCCAAACTGTGGATCAGGACTCGCATCCACAATCTTGTCGGCAGACTGTTCAAGAATTTGGCGCACCTCACGGGCGGTTAGGCGAGGATTGGCCGATAGCACCAGCGCCGCCACCCCTGCCACCAAGGGACAAGCACTAGACGTTCCACCAAAGGCCGCAGGACCGGAGTCAGGGGTGGTGCCGCCCGGATCGTAACCATCGCTGCCCGTTCGATCGGACGTCACAATGCCCTTGCCCGGAAGATAGACATTCACCTGAGGTGGCGTGGCGACGTAGCCGAGTTCGGGTAGGCCCACGCCGGGAGGAGCATTGTTGCTGGGCGCACAGACTGATACCTGAGGACCCCAGTTGCTGTAGGCGGCTTTGGTGCTGAGACTGGTGCAGGCGGACACGGTGATTACATCAGGATGGACCGTAAATCCGCCCAGCCAGCGCGTCGTTCCCGCGATCGCATTTCGTTCCCATCCAGCTTCATTGATGACGCCATCGGTCGGTCGATTGGCATTGCCTGCTGCAAAAACGATGACGCAGCCTTTGCCTCTTCGTCCTTGGGTTGCCGCGCGAGTGACTGCATTTTTCTGCCGCAGCGACAGCGGAAAATACACCGCGCTCGGTCCCCAACTACAGGAAATCACCGCCGCCCCGCGCGCCACGCACCAATCAAACAGTTCCTCAATAGAGTCGTCATCCAGGTATCCCGTCGTCCGAATCGGCATCAACGAGCAGCCCGGAGCCACGCCGACAGCACCGTTGCCGTTTTCTTCAGCCACCGCTACACCTGCGCAGGCCGTTCCGTGATTTTCGTCGGCATCTTCGGGCAGCGGCAGAAAATCTTTGCCCTTAAAGTCACGAGGCGAAACGATTTTGCCCATTCCCTGAAAATCTGGATGAGTCAAATCCATGCCATCATCGGTCACCGCCACAACCACCGATCGGCTCCCCCGCGTAATGTCCCAAGCCTGCTCTGCAAACACATGAGAACCAGAGGTAAGTTCATCGCCTCCAGTGTGGTTAAGGTGCCACTGCTTGCCGTACTGCGGATCTTTGGGACGGTAGTGAGCTTGGGTACCAACGACGATATTTGGTTCAGCGACCATCACATCAGGTCGCTGAATTAGGACATTGGCGGTCTTAACCGGGTTCTCGGGAGACGCCTTGGACATTTCAAAAACAAAGGCATTGGGCAATCCTGCAATAGCCTTAACGAGAGACATTCCCAAAGGCTTCGTAATCGACTCGATCGCATCGGGCTTCAGGGCCGGGATGAACTGCACCGTCAGCCGATCGGTGAGATAAATCCGTGAGGCCGGGTCGTTTTTAAACTGATACACATGGCTCGCATACTTCACCGCATCGGACTGCCGCATCGTCTTCATCGCCGCATCCCGATCGACGGCAGGCACCACAAACTCCGTCATTTTTGGCAGCCGGACGGCATTCACCTGAGCCGAAATTTGATTCGCAAGCTGCGGAACTTGATCTTTTGCGTTGGCCGTGACCGTAAAGCGATCGTCGATTTTCTCTAGGACCAGCTCCTCCCCACCTCGCTGAAGCATCAGCCCGCGTGCCTTATAGTCTATTGCCGCGTTGCCTTTTGGCGCAGTGTTGGGATTGATCGCAGCGGTCGGTGGGGTATTGGGTGCAGCGGTCGGTGGGGTGTTGGGTGAAGTTGGCATAAGGAAAACAAGAATATTTGGATAAGATCATCAATTCGCAGTTAGCCCTAGTGTAGAAGCTGCATCCGAAACTGACACCCGGTCTTAACATTCTCGAAAGAAAAGCTCGAAAGATTACGGATAAGACGCTACACAAGACCCCGATCGGTAGACAGGACTGCTACATTAAGGTAAAAAGAGCATATATTAAGAATAGTGAATTAATTATTCTCTACGATATTCTCCAAAATAATAGTGTTGTAGGAATGGTTTTGTTTTGGTGACCCTTCTCCAGACTCTTCAAAATATCTTAGTGCGCTGGTGGTCTGATTTCACCTTGCAGACGAAGCTCATGGCGATCGCGACCCTCGTGGTTTCGCTGACTATGAGCGGGGTCACGTTTTGGTCGGTCAACACGATTCAATCCGATGCACAGCTTAATGACACTCGGTTTGGCAGCGACTTGGGCCTGCTGCTAGCGGCGAACGTTGCGCCCCTAGTGGGCGAGGATCGTAAAAGCGATCTGGCCAGTTTTTCTCAGCGGTTTTATAGCAGCACCTCCAGCGTTCGCTATATGATCTACGCAAATCCTGAGGGCGAGATCTATTTCGGCATTCCCTTCAGCAACACCGAAGTCCAAAACTCCCTCACCATCAAGCGCCGCATTCAGCTCCCCAAAAACTTCAGCGATCGTCTCGATCGCCCCATGGTCCGCCAACATCTGACCCCCGACGGAGAAGTCACCGACGTCTTTGTGCCGCTCGTCTATGAGGGAAAATACGTCGGCGTTCTAGCCATTGGCACCAACCCGAACCCGGCCACCATAGCCTCGTCTAATCTCACCCGCGATGTCACAACGGCAGTTTTTGTCTCCATTTGGGTCATGGTCATCCTGGGGGCGGTGTTCAATGCGCTCACCATTACCAAACCCATTCGTGAACTGCTCAACGGGGTCCAAAACATCGCAAAAGGCAACTTCCAGCAGCGGGTCGATCTTCCCTTAGGCGGTGAGTTTATGGGATTAATGTCTAGCTTTAATGAGATGGCCGAACGGTTAGAGCGC
Organism: Synechococcales cyanobacterium; assembly: GCA_043764895.1. Classification (GTDB taxonomy): domain Bacteria; phylum Cyanobacteriota; class Cyanobacteriia; order Leptolyngbyales; family Leptolyngbyaceae; genus JAAFJU01. The sequence continues at coordinate 42,356 of JAYUJY010000224.1, forward strand.
TACCAAGAGCAAAACATTGACGAACTGACCTCCGAAAAAGCCAAATTAGAAACCCTCGTGGCCACGATCGCCGATGGAGCCATTCTCCTCGACACCGAGTTCCAAATCGTCCTTGTCAACGCCACTGCCCGCCGCATCTTCGGTTGGGACGGTCCGGTCGAAGGCGAAAATGCGCTCTATGTCTTGCCTACCGCCGTCCAAGTCGAACTCACGCGGACGTTGTATCAAATTGTTCGCGGCGAAGTCAAAGAAGGCACCGAATTCACCCTCACCCTCACCGAACCGAACTACTGCACGATTCGGATTTTGCTCAACACCGTGCTGGATTCCTCGAAAGACAGTCTGCGGGGTATTGCCATGACCATTCAGGATGTGACCCGCGAAACAGAACTCAACGAAGCCAAGAGCCAATTCATCAGCAACATTTCCCACGAACTCCGCACGCCCCTGTTCAATATCAAATCCTTCATCGAAACGCTCTACGAGTACGGCGACGCCCTCGAACCTAGCCAACAGCGCGAGTTCCTCGAAACGGCCAACCGCGAAACCGACAGGCTTACCCGTCTCGTCAATGATGTTCTAGACTTATCTCGCCTCGAATCATCGCGCACTTATGTCCTAGATGCGGTTGACTTGACTCCGGCGATCGAGCAGACCCTCCGCACCTACCAGCTCAACGCTCGGGATAAAGGCATTACCCTTGTGCATGAGATTGAACCGGATCTGCCTTCGGTGCTTGGGCATTATGATTTGCTCCTTCAAGTCTTTGCAAATCTAGTTGGAAATGCGATGAAATTTACGCCGCCCGGTGGGCAAATTTCGATGCGAGCCTATCTCACAAATCAGTTCGACATCGCCACTCGATCGCCGCTGATTCGCATTGAGATTAGTGACACCGGAATTGGCATCGACCCCGAAGATCAAATCAATATCTTCGAGCGTTTCTTCCGGGTCGAAAACCGAGTTCATACCCTAGAAGGCACGGGTTTGGGACTGTCCATTGTTCGCAATATCATCTACGAAAAGCACCACACTAAAATCGGCATCACCAGCGAAGTCGGTAAAGGCACCACCTTCTGGTTTGACCTCACCATGTACCAAGAAAATCCCATCACCACAACCCTCTTGCCCACGCTACTCCCCGAAGCAGCACTCAGTTAATCTTGGCGCTCAGCAGTCTTGCGCTAAGCTATTAACACTCAGACAGTCGGTCAACCTGTGGGTCAACCTATGGCGTATGCATCCTCTACCGTTCCTGAACTGTTCTACCCAGAAAGTGACGGGAAACCCATGTCGGACAACACCAGACAATATCGCTGGATCGTCACTACGAAGGAAAATCTAGAAATCCTTCTCATGGAGGATCTAAGTGTCTTCGTCGCAGGCAATCTCATGTGGTATCCTGTCGAAGGGAATACGACCATTTGTCAAGCGCCCGATGTTATGGTGATATTGGGTCGTCCAAAGGGCGATCGCGGCTCCTACCAACAATGGAAAGAAGGCGGCATCGCTCCCCAAATTGCGTTTGAAATCCTATCTCCCGGCAATACCAAACGGGAAATGGCCGAGAAACGAGATTTCTACGAAAAATACGGCGTAGAAGAATACTACATCTACGATCCTGACCGATTGCGGTTAACGGGTTGGATTCGCAGCGGGGAACAGTTGATTGCGATCGCCAACATGGAAGGCTGGGTGAGTCCATTGCTCGGAATCCGATTTAGTCAAAGCAATCGTGACTTAGAAATCTACACCCCCGACGGACAAAGGTTCTTAAGCTCGATCGAGATGAAACAAAGAATGACTCAGCAAGAGCAGCGGGCGAACGCGTTGGATGAGAAAATCCGATCGGCGGTGGTCAATTTATTAGGGTTTGGATTGTCGGTGGAACAAGTCTCAGTTGCGTTGTCTATTTCTGTGGAGGAAGTGATGGATATGAAGACCCAACAATAGTTCCAGCAATCATTTCAGCAATCCATCAAAATCCCCCTTAAACCGTTCCTCAACAGAAGAAGAATTTAAGAGGGCTTTAGATTATCAGGCAGATTTTATTGTGCGAAGTAGGCCGTTAGCTCATCCGACCCACCGATCAATTGGCCGTCGATGAAGATTTGGGGAACCGTAAGTGAGCCTGTAGCCGCCTTTAGAGCGACGAGACTGACGCCTTCACCGATCGTGACTTCTTCATAGCTCATTTTGCGATCGTGTAAGTCAGCTTTAACCTTGGCGCAGAAAGAACAACCTTTCTTCGTAAATAAGAAGACATTCTTATGCTTCGCAGCAGATGGATTGATGAAGTCAAGCATCGTTTGCGCATCAGAGACCTTGAAGGGATCGCCGGGTTCTTCAGGCTCAATGAACATTTTTTCAATGGTGCCATCTTTGACAATCATGGAATAACGCCACGATCGCTTGCCAAACCCGAGATCAGCCTTATCGACCAGAAGACCCATGCCATCGGTGAATTCGCCGTTGCCATCTGGGATAAACTTAACGTTGCTAGCTTTTTGATCTTTGGCCCACTCTTCCATGATGAAGCCATCATTCACCGACACACAAACAATTTCATCAATCCCGTTTTCCTGTAACGTTCCAGCAAGCTGGTTGTAGCCAGGGACATGGGTAGAAGAGCAAGTCGGGGTGAATGCACCAGGAAGCGAAAAGACAGCGACGGTCTTGCCACCAAAGAGGTCATCGCTCTTGATGTCTACCCACTCGCCATTGTGACGGGTACGGAAGGTAACGCTGGGGACTTTTTGCCCTTCACGATTTGCTAATGCCATACGGACTCCTGAGTGGGTTGTAAGAGAGAATATTGACCCATGGAGTAAAGCGTAGTCGAAATGACTTCGAGTTGTCAACTAAGTTTTTGTGAGAACGTCTTATCGCGCTTGTCCCAAAGTTTGACGTACAATTGTTCTACTGTAATTATTATTCTCCATCCCTATGGAAATCCTGTCCGTCACGCTGACCAATTTCAAAGCTCACAGCGATCGGGTGTTTGAGTTTCAGCCGGGAACAAATGCGATTTGTGGGGAAAATGGGGCTGGGAAAACGAGCATTTTAGAGGCGATCGCTTGGGCGTTATTTGACTATAAGGGCGACTATAAAGTTGAGGATTTGATTCGGAATGGGACGGCGAGTGCGCAGGTCTGTGTCAGCATGATTTCGAGCCGCGATCAACGTACCTATCAGGTCAATCGCTGCACTCGATCGGGCTACAACATTTACGATCCGCAGCTCGGCCAAAAGCTCGGCCACACCCGCATCAAGGACGAAGTATTGCCGTGGTTGCGGCAGCATATGGGCGTGTCTCCGGGGACGGATTTGGCGGACTTGTTTGGCAGTACAATAGGGGTGCCGCAGGGGATGTTTGCGGCGGATTTCTTGCTTGAAGCCAGTAAGCGAAAACCGATTTTTGATAAGGTGTTGAAAGTCGAGGAGTATCAGAAAACGTGGAAAGAATTGGCGAGTCTAGAGAAATATTCTAAAACCGAATCAGAACGGGTCGATCGAGAGATTAGTCAATGTCAAGATGCGCTTCAAGATTGGGATAGCTTAAATGCAAAGCGCAACGGGTTAGCGCAAGAAATTACAACGCTAACGGAACAACTCACGCACTGTCGGACAACGTTATTGACGCTCGAAGCCACACAGCAAAAAGTCGGAGCGCAAATCCAAGCGGCTAATGTGATGACGCAAAAAATCGATCGCACGACGATTCAGATTCAGTCTCAGCAAAAACGCCTCGTCGAACTCAACCAGGAAGTCGAATCAGCCCAACGATCGGTCGAAATCTGCACCGCGCGCCGCGAAGCCTTTGGCGTCTTTCAAACGGCAGAAACGGCGCTGAAAGAACTAGAACAGTTTCGATCGCAGCAGCAAAGCCTGTTTCAACAAAAGCAAACGCTGATTCAAAACACGAGCGATCAGCAGGCGAGGCTTGCGGCGATTACAACTCAAATCGATCGGCTGAATCAATCCGAACAGGAACTCCAACCCTTGCGCGATCGCATCGTGCAACAAGAAATCATCGAAACTAAAGAACGAAATATTCGCGAACAGCTTCAAACCTGCAATACTTGGAGACAAGCCATCACCCGCGACGAACGGCGTTTGCAGCAGCTTAAAATTCGCGATTCGCAGCTCCAGCAGGAACTCGATCGCCTTGCCACCCTAGGCGCAGCCGTCCAACAGCTTCCCGAACTCGAAGATCAACAACAGCGCATCCAACAACAGCTCAGTCGCATTGCGGCGGCCTCGCAGTTTGAACTTGATTTGAAACGGATTATGGCGTTGGCGATCGATCGAGGAACGCAGCATTCCCATGACGTGAGTACCATTGCGGCCACCCTAAAGCAACTGGAAAACGTGCCTAACATTGGACCCGATTCTGTCGCGAAAATTCGATCGGCGTTGCTCAGTGGCACCCAGATTCAGGCCGAACTGATGCAGGATTTGCAACTGATCCTAAATGACCTCTCGAAGCAAACCGACAGCGATCGGCAACAGCGACAACTCCTCCAGATTCAGGCCCAAATCAAAACGCTTCGGCAGCAGCAGCAGCAGTTTCTCACCCGTGAAAGTAAGCAACAGGAAGCTGTAATCTTAAGGGGCGAAATCATCGAAGTCCGCAATCATCTCACTGACATCCAGAAGCATCTCGCCAGTGAACCTCAGCTCAAACAACAGCTCGGTGAAGTGACGATCGATCTCACTGATCTCGGCGACCCGCGTGCCCGGAGCCGAATCTTGATGCAGGAGTTGCAAGGCAGGTCTCGTCTGCTCCAACAACAGTCTGCGATCGCCAGCGGATTGACGAGCACCACGGCCACCCTCGCACAACTCGATCGTGATTTACAAACCTTTGAAACGCTGCCGCAGCAAATTAGAGAACAGCAACAGCATCGCGAAGGCACACGGGGCGACTACGAACTCTATCTAAAAAATCGCGAAATAGCCAATCGCTATCGTCCTCTATTTCAGCAGCATGAAGACCTCGCTAACCAAACCGAAACCCTCGAAACGCAGCTCGTCCAATTCCGATCGCAACAGGCCGAACTTTCCCAAGGTCTCGATCCTGCCTTCATTCATCAGCTCACCCAAGACCTCACCACCGCCCGGAACCAACAAGCCACCCTCACCGCCCAAATCCCCATGAACCAGAAGCTCCTAGCGGAGTACACGACTCAAATAACCAAGCTGCAATCCGTCCAAAACCAGCTCAAAGACGCCCAGGAAGATCTCAAACATCGTCAAAAAACCGATCGTTTTATCAAATTTTCCCGCAAAGCATTTAAAGAAGCGGGTCCACGCATCACCGAACGCTACGTCCAAAACATCGCCTACGAAGCCGACAAACTCTTCCGTGAACTGCTCAACCGCCCTAATGTCGCCCTCGACTGGACCCGCGACTATGAAATCATCGTCCGGGAAGGGGCCAACGATCGGCGTTTTGTCACGCTATCAGGAGGTGAACAAATGTGTGCCGCCCTCGCCGTCCGTCTTGCCCTGCTCAAAGTCCTCGCCGATATTAACATTGCCTTCTTCGATGAACCGACCACCAATATGGACCGTCCGCGCCGCGTCAAACTCGCCGAAGCGATCGCAAATATCAAAACCTTCCGTCAGCTCTTCGTGATCAGCCACGACGATACCTTTGAGCAAGTGACAGAGCACGTCATTGTCGTGCAACGTGAGTCGTGAAATGAAATAAAGTGACCCGCCCATTACACCGCGACACCCCACGACAGGGTTGTCGAAATCTGATCCGCCAACTGCATCGCCTTGAATGGCTTGCTAATCAATCCTGAAATCCCTAATTTTGCAAAGCGTTCTCGATCGGCAAGCTGCGTTTTTGCCGTCATTAAGATCACGGGAATGCATCGAGTTTCGGGATGAGCTTGGAGGGCTTGAAGCGTCATAATTCCGTCCATATCCGGCATCATCACATCCAGCAATATTGCATCGGGCAGCGTTCTAAGCGCGATAGCAACGCCTTCCAAACCAGAGCTAGCAATGGACACATCCCACCCGGCTACGGCTTGAAGGGCAAGTTGTGCCACCGCTTGAATGTCCAACTCATCATCAATGATCAAAATATGTTTGGTCATACATTAAATATCAAACTGTATAGAGATAATAAGATAGAGCAACACAAACCTAAAGGGTCCATGCTAAGCCTCTCTTGTGCAGGAATCGAGGAAGGCGGGCAGCATAAAGTAGAATGTGCTCCCCTGGTCGAGCTGACTCTCCACCCAGAACGGGGCATTGTGCTGCTGAAGTATACTGCGACAAATAGCTAAACCCAACCCAGTCCCTCCTTTTTGCCGGGAATCCGACGCATCCACCTGTTGGAATGGTTCAAAGATAGTGGTGAGACTCGCTTCGGGAATCCCACGGCCTTGGTCTTGAATGGAGACTAGGATAGCAGGATGATCCAAACTCATGCCCGCCGGATGGGTCGGAAAACGGGGATCCAGGTATTCGGCGTGAATGTTGATTTGAGTCTGGGGTCCAGAGAACTTGATGGCATTGCTGAGGAGATTCGTCATGACCTGAATAATCCGATCGCGATCGACAGAAACAACGCTGTCCGTAGGGTCCATGTTCAGCGTTACTTCATTTTGATCCGCCATGGTTTGCATCACATCAATAGATTGCTCAAAGAGGTCCGACAGCGCACATTGCTCATAGTTCATCGGCACCTTGCCCGCCTTGATACGCTCCACATCCAAAATGTCATTGATCATCCGCACCAGGCGCTCAGTATTTTGCGCAGCGATCAAAATCATCCGCTGAGATTGTTCAGGTCGGGCCTGGAGAACCCCGCTGGCTAAGAGATCGAGTGCGCCTGCAATGGACGTTAGCGGCGTGCGCAATTCATGACTCACGATGGACACAAACTCATCTTTAAGCTTGTCGAGTTCATGACGAGTACTAATATCTTGGGTAAAGCAATAATGGCCGACAAACTGGTTTTGCTGGTCGTAGGCTTTGACGAGGACAATTTTTTGGTGAAAGCGATCGCCCTGTTTCCGAACCGATCGAACTTCGACTTCGGCGCGATCGTCATCCATCATCACTTGATAGGCACTGAGGGCCGCAGGACGATCTTTTCGACTGATCAAGCTCCACCATTCTTCGCCGATGAGATCACTCGGGTCGTAGCCACACATCTCACCATAAGCCGCATTGACTTGGATATAATGGCCATCCGGACTCACCTCTGCAATCCCAACCACGGCCATTTCTAGGGCTTTACTCAGCTTCTTGACGGCGGCAGCGTGTAAGTATTGCTCACTGATGTCCCGGCCAACTCCTTGATATTCAACGAGGACTCCATACTCGTCAAACATGGCACGATCGGTCCAAGCCTGCCACCGCACCTCTCCATTGGGCAAAATGACTCGATGCTCATACTGAACCATGGGTTGTTCGGGGCGAAGCTGCAAAAACTGGTCTTGAACGTAGGCCCGATCCTCTTCAGGAATCGATGGTGCAAAGGTACGTCCAATCAGTTCTTCCGCCTTAACGCCAAAATATCGACAGTACGCCTGATTAACAAATGTCAGTTGCCCATTCGGCAAGAACCGACAAATCAGTTCAGTTTGGTCTTCCACAATGCCGCGATACTGGGCCTCACTTTGACGAAGGGCGTGCTCCGTTCGCTTGTGTTGACTTACATCAACGACGGTCGATCGACTCATTTTGTAGTTCCCCTCTTGATCCCAAACGGCGGTGGAATTGACCAAAACGGGAAACCGTCGTCCATCCCGATGGATCAGATTAATTTCGAGATTATTGACCCAGCCTTGGATTTTGAGCACTTCAAACTGATCCATCCAAAGACCGACGCTCTCGGGCGCCACAAACTCAAAAAACAATTTGACGCCCACCACTTTGTCGCGATCGTATCCCAACATCCTCAGTTCGGTATCGTTCATCAAGACCACTCGCCCATTGGAATCAATGGAGTGGTAGCCACAGGGCGCATTGTTGTACAAATCCTGGATGGTTAGGGTGTAGTAGGTGCTAGCATCCATGTTTTCTCGTTTTGGAGGGCTTGCGATCGGCGGCTCGGGATAGATATCACAACAGGACTCCAGTTCCCGGTTAGTCAATCTCAAATGCCGTAAGAGTCGATCAATCAGCCAAATACAACTGCTACAGAGTCCGATAACGACGACCCAAAGAAGCGCTGCAAGAATCCCTTGGACGACGGAGGGTCCACCGCTGACATGACCGAACAAGACCTTGCCAAGCAACAACAGTCCGCCACCACTTAGCCCCATCCCGATCGCAATTCCCATCGGGAGAAAGCGTCCAACGCCCGAAGGCCGCGTTAAGGTTTCAATCAGTTTGGACATAGATTCAAACGCTTCCCTGCAACATTAATCAGAACATTCTTGATAAAGACGGGGAGAATGAATGGTCCGATTCCAGAAGTGAGCGGTCGTTCCTGCGCTGTCCCGAAGGGTGTGCTTGGTGCGATCGTACAAATCCTGAAAGGTTTCACCAACATGATACTCAGACAACCCGACGTGAAAATGGGCCTCAAACACGTTGTCTTGAGCCGCCTGGAAGATTTTTTGTCGGAGTTGAGCGAGGACGTCACTCAACCGCTGACTGACGCCTTGAATTCCCGTCCCATACATCACCACCACAAATTTTTCATTGCTCCACCGTCCGATTAAGTCTTCTTGCCGCAGCCCCGATCGCAACATTTGGGCGCAGTACTTGAGCACTTCATCCCCAATGAGATCGCCATGTTGGTCGTTGATTAACTTCAGGTGATGGACTTCAACGATCGCAAGGGAGAGCGGCTTGTGGTGACGCTCACAGATTCGTAGAAAGTTCTCCGCTTGACGGGTCAGGGTACGACGGTTCGTAACCTGGGTCAGGGGATCGGTTTCGGCTAGGTTGCGCAGGAGACGCGATCGTTCGAGGCGGTTGAGAATCCGGGTGACGAGTTCAGGTCCCACGAAGGGAAGGCTCACGCAGTCATCAGCCCCCACGGCAAAGACTCGATGCAAGGTTTCGCTATCATTCAGTGCCGTAAGAAACAAAATCGGCAGATCGCCCCAGATCGAACTCCGCCTGAGGGTTTTGCATAGGGCAATCCCGCTAAGCGGCATAAGTTCGACATCAAGGATAAGCAAGTCAGGCTGATGGAGTTGGAGCGCCTCCAAGAGAGGGGCATTTCCAGGTAGCGAAATTACGTCAAAGCCCCACGGTTTCAGAATGGGAGCGATCGATCGCAGCAGGGCCGCATCGTCATTGATGATCATAATTGTCCCTTCGGACTCCGTGCCCTTCGCTCCTCCTTCAGCAGAGGTCTGCTTCGGAGATCCATGGGCCATCAGCAGCGTCGTCGCCATGGGGGTGTTATTCAGCCGATCGATTTCTTGATGTAATTGAATCAGAAGCGCCTCTAGAAGGCTGGCTGACAGTGGATTCGTCGAGCGGGCTTGCTCAAACCAGCACTCCACTTCCCTGGCCAAGACCGATCCGCGATCGCCGCCAAACATGCCGAGGGATCCTACGAGTTTGTGAGCGGCGGCTTCAGCATTGCCCACAATCGCGGGGTCTAGTTGGTTGCGCTGGGCCGCAGCAAGGGCTTGATGGATGCAGATCAACCGCTCGTTGATCATGTCCTGAGACTGTTTCCAGAGTCGGTCCATGCCATCGGCAATGATGGATTCGGTGTTGGGGGATGGGATTAAGGGATTAAGGGATGAGGTCTCAGGGGATGAGGTTTCAAGGGATGAAGTCTTAGAGGATAAAGTCTCAAGGACCGGGGCGGCCTCGTTTGGCTTGGGGGATTCTAAGGGTGGATCGATCGCTTTGCGAAGTCGATAGCCAATCCCGTAAACCGTTTCGATCGGATCTTCGGTGATGCCCGCAGACTTCAGCTTTTGGCGCAAGCCCTTCACATGCGATCGAATGGTGTCTTCAGAGGGCGGTGAATCGAGCGACCAAAGATGATCGATTAAGGCGCTAGAGCTGTAAATACGCTGAGGATTACGCAGGAGCAACTCCATCAAGTTGTACTCCTTGGGTGTCAGCTTCAGGGGTTTCTCCTTCCAGGCCACCTCGCACAAGCTAGGATCAAGCCTCAAATCCCCCCAACAAATCTTGGGTGGGAGCGTGGACTGCCCGCGCCGCAGCAATGCCCGAAGGCGTGCCAACAGTTCCATCAGATCAAAGGGCTTGGTTACATAGTCATCGGCACCCGCATCCAACCCCTCAATCAGCAGCGAACCTTTGGTATGGGCGGTGAGGAGCAAAATAGGCGTGAGATTGCCACTCGATCGAAGCTTCTGACAAAACTGGATTCCGTTCAGCTTCGGAAGCATGATGTCCAGCACAATCACGTCATACTGACACGTCGTCGCATGATTCCAGCCCATGTCGCCGTCGGAGGCTAAGTCTACGGCATAGTGTTGCTCTCCCAAAGCCAGTGCCAGCGCCTGAGCGATTACATCGTCATCATCGACTACCAAGATTCGCATACCGTACGCTCAACCCCAATCAACATAAATTCAGGAAATTCAAGTCAAATCATTGTTTGAAAATTAACGTTTAGCCTTTAACTCAAATTCTTTTTCTAATTTATTCAGCTTATGTTTAATTTGCAGTAAACTGAAATAAATCAGAATCAGTAAAGTTAGTGTAAATTAAAACCCATAATTTTCGATCATTTCACTTAACTAGATTCCGAAAAAGCCTTTATTTTTGTGGTTAAGTAAAGAAACCTCTTTACTTAGAATTAGGTCTATGATATCGATAATCGAACTAAAAAACAGTTTGGCCGAACACAAACTCTAAGAAATCCCCAAATTTGCCGATTCCTTGAAGATGAAAATATTTTTTGTTTCCGGAGTTAGATTATTACTCTATAAGATAAGGACGGTATCTTATAGAGCTGCGATATCCCGATCGCAAGGATGAGTGCAACTCTTATGATTGGGCAAATTCTCGCTGAACGCTACGAGATCAAAGAGATTAAGGATGCTGGACGAACCTTCGTTGCAGAGGACAAATATCGTCCTGGATATCCGCTTTGTCTGATTCAGCGCATTCAGGGCCAAGGCAGCAGTGTGCAAACCCGAACCATGGCGAAGCTCATGTTGGAGCAGCGGGTCGAGGCAATCGGGCGGCTGGGAAAATTTAACCAAATTCCCGGTGTTTTGAATTTTATTGAAACCGATCAGGCGATTTATCTGGTCGAGGAAATCGTGTCGGGCTATTTGTTGAGCCAGGAGATGGTTCCGGGTCAGCCGTGGACGGAGCTTCAGGTGACGGAGCTGATGCAGGAAGTGTTAGAGATATTGAGTTTTATGCATCAGCATCGGGTGGTGCTGCGGGGTCTGCGCCCGGATAATCTAGTGCGGCGGCAGTCCGATGGCAAGCTGGTGTTGATTAATCTCCTGATGCTGCCCCCCAAACACAATCTAAAGACGGGGAGCCGCCCCAACCTAACGGCCATCTATCAGCCTCGTGAGCAGTTGGAGGGAAATCCAGTCTTTAGCAGCAATTTTTATTCGCTAGGCATGATGGCATTGCAGGCCTTGACGGGGCTTCTCCCCGAATCGCTGCTAGAGGCCAAATCTCACGGGGTTGATAGCAAAAATGTGAGTCGAGACTTTGCACGACTGCTCGATCGATTGCTGGCAGATTCTGCCTACGATCGGCCAGCTACAGCGCAAGATGTGGCCAAGGCGCTAAGAGCGTTGGGTCAAGGCTCGACGACGCTCCGACCTATTCGATCGGCGGCATCCCACGAGTCCGCATCCCACAAGTCGGCATCCCACGAGACAGAGGCCGGATTCAGCCCGTCAGCCTCCGGTTCAGCAGTGAGTTTGGCTGAGGAGGAGTCTTCTCGCTTGAATTTAGATCTCATTTCGCCGCCGATGTTAACAACGATTCATCGCGCAGAAACGGGAGTCCCGCCTGAATCCACCGTTGAATTGAATGCGGTCGAATTGACCGCAGGACTCTCCAATGTCCTGCCCCGCAGCGTCCCCACGCCCCCAGCCACCGCAACCGTGCTCATTCCTACGCCTATTCCCACGGTTTCCCACGCTGCCCCTCAACAGCCTGTGCCCACCGATCGCAAGTTTTCCGAGTACACGGGTCCAAACAAGCAACTTTTGCCTACGCCACCCCCTCCGGCTATTCCCGTCGTTCCCACAACGCCCATCGATCGTCCTGCGTTCTGGCGATCGAAACGACTGTGGGGGTCGCTCGGGCTGCTGACAGCGCTGGGCAGTTGGGCGGCGTGGCAATTGCGTCTGCCTCAAGGTGTGATGTCGGCTTACCACCTGAATCAGGGTCAAGACCGCAGTAATCGATCGCTCTATAAAGGGGCGATCGGGCAGTTTAATGAGTCGCTGCGGTGGGATAAAGAAAATTCGTCGGCGTTTTTTCAGCGGGGCTATGCCTATTATCAATTGCGCAATCTATCTCAATCCCTAAGCGATTTTACCCAGGTGATTAACTTAGACCCGACGTCCTCACTTGCTTTTTCATCGTTGTTTTATCGCGGCAATCTCCGCATGAGTTTGGGCGATTCCCAAGGTGCGGTGCGGGACTATAACCAGGCGATCGAAGTCGATAACACCGATGCGCGCACCTTTGTGAAGCGAGGACAAGCGGAAAACGCTCTCGGTCGATCGGGAAATGCCTTGAAGAGCTACAGCCAAGCCCTTCGCCTCGATCCCAACCTCGCCGCTGCCTATCTCAACCGCTGCCTGACCAAATCTAATCTGAACGATCAGCCCGGAGCCATTTCCGACTGCACCGAAGCCACAGGGATTAACCCCACCTTGATCACCGCCTACCAAAACCGAGGTCTCGCTTACCACCGCGCAGGCAATTATCGCGCGGCCATTTCCGATCTCAATGTCGCCATTAAACTCGACGGCGAAGATGCCACTTCCTACTATCAGCGGGGTCGCATTCGGCTGGACCTCCAAGACCAAGAGGGAGCGATCGGTGATTTCAATACGGCCATCCAGTTTAAAAGCGATCACGTCTTTGCCTACTACCAGCGCGGCCTAGTCCAAGAAAAATATGGCAATCTCGACGGAGCAGTAGCCGATTTAGAAATGGCTATGAAACTCTGCGTAGAACAAGGAATGACGGGCTGCTATCGAGATGCCCAGTACCAACTCAAACGCCTCGGCAAAACTAGCGGCACGCCCCAACCCATCAAGCGCAACCAAAACCCTATTTTTGACGAATCCTACAGCAATCCCACCAATCCCTTAATGCCTTAGAGAAGGGTTAGACGCTATGACTGAGATTCGGGATGACTATGATTCGCCGTGGAAAGACATCATAGAAACATATTTCGAGGATTTTGTTTGTTTTTTCTTTCCGAGTATTCATGCTGAGATTGATTGGCCGCGAGGTTATGAATTCTTAGATCAACAATTGAGTCAAGTCGTCCGTGATGCGGAATTGGGGAAACGATTGGCCGACAAACTCGTTAAAATCTGGCGGTTAAATGGTCAAGAAGCTTGGGTCTTGCTGCATGTCGAGGTCCAAAACCAAGAAGAAGGAGCGTTTGGGAATCGCATCTTCACCTACTTTTACCGACTAAAAGATCGACATAACGTTCCGATCGTCAGTCTTGTCATTCTGGGCGATGAGCGATCGGCGTGGCGTCCGAATACCTATGAACAGAGGCTGTGGGGCTGTTCAGTCAGTTTTGAATTTCCGATCATCAAGCTATCGGACTATGAATCACGGTGGGCTGAATTGGAGGAAAGCCGCAATCCGTTTGCCATAGCCGTGATGGCACATCTGAAGACCAAGGAAACGCGGAAAGATCTTCAGGCCCGAAGAGACTGGAAGTTTCAACTGACGAGGATGCTCTATGAGCGGGACTACGATCGGCAAGATATACTGAATCTATTCCGGTTTCTAGATTGGCTTTTGGAATTGCCAGCGGACTTGAAACAAGGCTTTCGGGACGATTTACGACGCTATGAGCAGGAGAGAGAAATGCCCTACATTACATCGATCGAACGAATGGGGATTGCACAAGGACTGGAACAAGGACTGGAACAAGGACTGGAACGCCAACGATCGCTCCTCGTCCGACAACTTACCCGAAAGGTGGGACCGATCGGAGAATTAGCGATCGCTCAGACGAGGGCGTTATCCTTCGATCGTTCAGAAGAGTTGGCGGAGGCGTTGTTTGATTTTACGAGTGTGGATGACTTGAATCAGTGGTTGGGCTATCGCAACCCACAGACCGCACTCCCGATCAACCCCACCTGAGGATTGAGTACCACATGGACCGGGACTTTTTCGAGCAGCGATCGCATTCTGCCCTTATACAAAAACGCATGAAGAAACGTCCCATCCGTCATCAACGGTAGTATTTTTGCCGCAATCCCACCCGCAATGTACAACCCCCCATAAGGCAACAGCTTCAGCGCCAGATTTCCCGCTTCCGCCCCGTAAGCGTCCACAAATAGCTGCATCGTTTGCAGACACAGCGCGTCTCCATCCTCTAAGGCCCCAGCCGCAATTACAGCTCCAGGATCCACCGTCTTCGCCGCCAACCCGATTTCCGACTCCCACTGCCGAATGGCCTCTGCGATCGCACTCGATTCCTTCGCTGATTTTCGATCGCGCAGGAACTGATAAATCGACACAATCCCCTGCCCCGACACCACCCGCTCCACCGACAATCGATTCACCTGAAACTTGTCTAACAAATACCGCGATAGCTGAAACTCTAGCTCTGTCCGAGGCGCAAAATCCGAATGTCCCCCTTCCGAACTAAACACCTGATACCCCGACGAGGAATGCACTAGAAATCCCTGCCCCAACCCCGTTCCTGCCCCAATGACCGCAATAGGAGCCTGGGCCTCCGACTCTCCAATTTGGAGCCGATGCAAATCGACATCCCCCAAACCCAATACCCCATAGCCCACCGATGCAAAATCATTAATGAGCACCACTTTAACAATGTTTAACTCCGTCGCAATCCGATTGCCGTTGAGACACCATCCGAGATTCGTGACCTCTGACGTATTTTCAATAACTGGACCTGCAATCCCAAAGCACGCCCGTTCGATCGGCCCGATGGAGGATCCTAATTTTTCAGTGGCATTGCGGAGAAACTGCTCTACGATCGGCACGAGATCCGGGAAGCTCGCACTGATAAATCGTTCTTCGTAGAGATTTTCCTGCACCGTGGCAGATTTAGCATTGACGAGGCGAAGAATGGTTTTGGTGCCGCCGATGTCACCAGCGATGAGGATCGTCATAGGGGAGGAAAAATAAAAGATCACCAGCTCCATCATGTCACAATGAAGCAAAACTGTTTATGAGTCTGATCGTGACTCCCACTGCACGCCCTATGAACCGATCGATCGCCGATCTCCGCATCGACTACACCCAGCAAGCCCTCCTCGAAACCGACACCCACCCTGACCCCTTTATCCAATTCCAGACCTGGTTCGATACCGCCGTCACCGCCAAACTCCCCGAACCCAACGCCATGACGATCGCCACCGCCACCCCCGATGGGATTCCCTCAGCACGCATTGTTTTGCTCAAAGCCGTGGACCCGCGCGGGTTTGTTTTTTTTACCAACTACAACAGTCACAAAGCCCAAGATCTAGCCGCCAATCCGCAGGCTGCTCTCGTTTTTCTCTGGACCGAAATGGAACGCCAAGTCCGGATTCAGGGCACCGTCGAGAAAATATCCTCGGCTGAATCGGACGCGTACTACTACAGCCGTCCCGCCGGAAGCAGATTGGGCGCGTGGGCCTCGGAGCAAAGCCAAGTCATCCCCGGTCGCAGCGTTCTCGAAGACCGCCTAGCCTCCCTCAAAGCCCAGCACCCCGAGGGCGACATTGCGCGTCCTGACCATTGGGGCGGCTTCCGGGTTATCCCAACAGTGATTGAGTTTTGGCAGGGGCGATCGAGTCGGTTGCACGATCGTCTGCGCTACCGATTGAACAAGGCGACGGGCTGGACGATCGATCGTTTGTCACCGTAGCAACTTGCATCGAAATGCAGTCACAAGAGGTCCGGAATGATGGAGCTTGTCACATTTGTTCGAGCGATCGGCCCGCAAAACCACCCTAAAAATAAAAGTCGCAAAACCATGATTTACCGATTTTCCGCCAACCATGCCTCTAACTGCTCCACCGTCTGCCAACCAAACATCGCTTTTCCGGCATTGCTGATATTAGGTATGAATTTATCAAACCAAGTTCTTAGAAAGTTCATCCAGCCTAAGTCCTAGTTTGGAAAATAAAATTATTCATACCTA
>JAYUJY010000225.1:0-14294 GCA_043764895.1 Synechococcales cyanobacterium
CTGGTCCGTCTATCCAGGATTTATTCCTGCTGGCGATCAGATTATCAGCAAGACCTATATGACCCGAGTCGAAGGTGAAAATAATCGACTCCGGCACTATCTGGCTCGTCTTCATCGGAAAACACTTTGCTATTCTAAATCCGTAAAAATGCTGGCACACTCAGTTAGATTGCTAACTTCACTACTTGAAATTTGGGGATGTCCCAGTCCCGCTTCGATTCATACACTAATTCAGCAACGCCCAATCGCCTTCGCCAACTGCGTCTTTCCACAGCCCGTTTCCCCTTCGAGCAACAACGGACGCCCCAAATGAATCGCTAGTGCGATCGCCTGTTTCAGTTCCGCGTCATCCACGACGTAGGGATCCATCTCCTGGGGTGAATCTGCATGAGGATTCTCAGGTCTTCGCGATCGATCGCCCGTGAATTGGTATTTCTGCGATCGGTCTTTGCGTTGCTGTAGCTTAATCGTTTCTTGGGTCATTATTCTGCACCTGTCTTCTCTTTAAGATTACCGTGTTATCAACCCGCCAACCGCTCTAGTTCTTGCAAAAGTTTGATCTCCGTTGCAAACGGTAATCCCTCAGACGATCGCCAAATCGATCTCGGCACTTTCTCAATTTGGTCTGCCGACAACGACAACCGCGAAAATTTTCTCATCCAAGTACGAATGTCATCTTCTTTCCATTTCTCCTCATGCAGCACCACAAACTTTCCATCTGTAAAATTCACGGGTTTGCAGCTTCGTTCTTTAAGAAAATCCTTCTCTAGATCAGCCTCTAACGTCATCACCCCAATAAACAGTGCTGATTTGTTCTCCATTAAAAAATCCGACATTCGATCGATCACTCTCCCCCAAAACTCCTCCATAAACCAGCCAACAAACTCACATTTCCCATCCATATCCGGCAGATTAACCTCAATGAAGAAGATATTGCAGCCCTTCAGCACCGACTTAATTCGCTCCAAAACCAGATCCACTGTCATATCCTGTAATGGCAACAGCTCAATCCCAAGCTGCTCACCCAAGTTATTCAGGAACTCAATCGGCGTCGGCTGTCCCTCTGAAATTCCCACTCGATATGGTTGTGAGAAGTGTCCCATATCCGAGCTGTCGATTGTTTTCTTGAGATGTTCAACATACCGCTTCCCCAGAAATTTTTCATAGTTCTGAAAGAGAAATAGGGACGATCGGGATGGACTTTTCTCAATCCGCTTCAAAATCGCAGAAGTCGTATTTTTGGACTTCACATGATCAATTTTATGAAGATGTTCATCCCACCGCGTTGTAAATTGGCGAAACTGAGCAGAGTTCGATTGAGAAAAATCCATTGTGTAAGCAGGCTGATGAGCATCAATACTCCGCTCACACTCTTCTTGTGCTTTTTCGGCTTTCTCGATATCGATCAGTAATCGTGCTTTCTGGTCTTGATATTGTGATTTGCGAACGGCTTCAAGCGGCTTATCCAATTCATTTTCTACTGCCACCAACTCTTTTTCCAGTCGGGAAACTTCCCGTGCAAAAGATGCTTGTTCTCGTTTAAAACGTTTTTGTTGAGCAGTTTCCATCCTAGTTCAATTCCATTCCTAAGGTAATGTCTTTTCTAATAGTTCAATTTTTTGGATGAGTTGTCTCTTCTGTTCTTGCAGTCGTCCTTCACGAACAGCCTCAAGTGGCATCCCTAATTCATTTTCTACCGCTACCAAGTCCTTTTCTAAACGCGCAATCTCTAGCTGATTAGATTTCTGAGTCCGAGTTAACCGCACTTCTACAGAAGGCTTCTCCCCTTCCTTCATCGTCCGCTCCTTCAAAACCGGAGTCCATACCTCTACATCATTCGCCATCCCCGATAGCCCCATCTCATAGGCTTCCCGATACCCCCGCCCTGAAAACAACCCATCATAAAATGCCTCCGCAAAGTCGATCGCCGCCCGATCGCCAATCGACAAGCTCATCCCCACGACACAAGGCACATGGCGATGAATCTCGATCGCCTGCTCTTCTGAATAACAAGCATTTAGCACCACACACTCCACACAGGGAAACAGCCTAAACATCCGTGTCAACGCATCTGCCGACACTGCACGAATTTGTCCATCCTCATCTAAGACGAGAAGCCCCTTCTCCCCCGTCCCATGCCCTGAAAAATGGACAATCTCCGGTTTCAAATCCTCGATCGCCCGCCGAAAATCCTTCCATTGCACCGCCGTTCGATGTTCCAGCCTAAACTCAGTCTGAAGTTTCGATCGTTCTAACGCTCTCCGAATATCCAGTACCTCCTGGCCTAGATCCAGCACATCAGTCCCTTCCGGATTCGCCGACAAAACCAAAATCGTCTTCATACCCAACCCCAAGCTCTACAGTAAACATCAAATTTTCCGGTCGCGTGACCATTTTTCAGTTTACAGCAAAAATTCAACTCTGGTGCCCACTGACACATCGTATGGCCCCCTAAGACCGTTTCACCCCCGATTTATCACGATTTACGCCCCGCCTGCAACGCCCGAATATTTTCTAGACTCCCCACCGGAGTCGCCTGAATCAACTGTTGGGTGTACTTTCGATCGGCTGCATCATGAATTCGATCGTTAATTCTTCTGATGTGGCGATCGTAGGGTCATACTTTTTAGCGAGATAGGTCTAATCATGGGTTATGCATTCAGTTGATACATTGAAGGACTAGATTGGACTCGGATGATGACTTTACGAATAGCACAGTGGCCGAGAGAAACGCCAATACGTTGACGGGTTTTGGCTTGGATAGAAGGGTCGATCGGACCGTAGAGTTCGTTAATGACGTTATCAATGGAAAAAATGCGACCGCTATCTTTTTTGAAGACCTTGGGAATCGCTTCAGGAAGATCCATGTCCTTAAATTCAGACTTTAAGGGAGGAGCATTAACAGGAGCTGATTTAACTTTAGGCTGTTTGGGTGTTTTAGGCGCTTTGGTGTCAGTGGCTTTGGATGCTTTTGTTTTCTTACTGACTTTCTCTGGCCGATCGATCGTAGTAACTTCACGTTCTTCCTCGATCGTTTTCTTTTGCTTGCTTTTAGTCGAGGGCTTTACATCAGGTGATTGAGGGGTATTTCCGAGGAGGGCGTTGATGTGAGCTAGACTAGCATCGATCGTCGCAGTGGCCTGTTCTACAGCAGCTTGGACAATGGCATCGCGTTCAGAGGAAAGACGATCGCACTGTTGTTCAAGTTGAAGTCTAAAATCGGGGGTGAGAACGCTGAATTCCATAGTGATTGGTTGATTTGGGGTATTGAATAGAAGTATATCGGTGAAATGAGAGTTTGCATCCTATGAATTGGGGGAGTAGGACGATTTAGATTAAAGCTTGTGTAGCTATCTTGTACTACAAAAGGGATTTGTGTAGGACAAGACGGAGAGCTTCTGAGAAGAATCGATCGGCTCTAAATCCCTCTATAGCGGGAATTGAAGCGATCGGATGCCGTGTCACAAGATTGGGATTTATTGGTCTAAGAATTTTGAGAGTTCAAAAAAATAGATCCGATCGTAGGGTCGATCGGGTCGAGGTCTAGTTAAATTTCATCTTGGTCAAAGCCGTCGCCAGGATTATCGTCTTTCCAATCGATGATTTTGAAGTCTTCGATGATGAGAACGGGGTCGTTTATTTTGACGGTACCTTCTTGGCCATTTAGAACGATCGCTTTTTCGTATTGCCGGAAGTCCATGCGACCGTTGACAAGAATGCGATTGCCTTTGCCGAGGTATTGAGCGATCGCTTTTCCCCGACCGTTCCAGGCTTCACAGCGAAACCAGGTGACTTTCTCGACCTTTTCACCTGCTTTAGATTTGTAGCTTTCGTCTACGGCTACGTCGAAGTGGGTGACGGTGGTTTCGGTGCGGGTGTCGCGGGTGATGGGGTCATTGCCGAGACGACCGAGGATGGTGATTTGATTGAGTCCAGCGCTCATGATGAATTTCCTTCAGGGGTGAGGTTTGAGGTTCTGAAGGTTCCTATTTCATCAAGGCGATCGCCCGGATTGGAGGAGATGTTTAGATTGTAAAACCTTTTCGATTTCTGTGGATATGATGCAAGAGTTGAAGCATCTCGATCGGTATTTGGCAGGATTAAGTTTAGATTTAGGGTGGGTGGTGATTTTTGAGGATTTTTCTGTTATGTAATAGGTCCGAAGTCGTAGGCTCCAAGCCATATATAGCCGAGGTCTGGATTGGATGAGTCAATGGGTTTTAATAGATTTTTAGAACGATCGATTTGTTGGGGATAAAAGCCCACGCTGAAGCGATTGAGGAAATTCCAGTTTTTTGTTTTCCAGGCTCGATCGAAGATTTCTCGATGATGCTCAGGACAGACTAGGACCGGAATGGTCGGCGCAATTAAATTGAAGGCGTCGCTGGCATCGCGAAATCTTAGTTTGTCGGGGGAGAGCATTTTGATAATGTCTTTCTCGTCGGTATTGATTTGGTTAAATAAACGACGGGTAAATTCTTCGATCGCCTGATCGTCGTTCAAGTCCTGTCCTAAGTGCAAGATAGTGGCGGTGATGCTTTGGCGGAGTGCTAGATCGCCGGGTGGCAAGTTGTATTGATCAAAGGTTTTGAAGAGATTGACTTCTCCGCGATCGCCATATTCACCGTTCCGGTTCACTCGTCCTGCAAATTGAATGAGTCCATCGGCACTGATTTGTTCAAAGTAGCCGATGGGGAAGCTGATATCTACGCCCGCTTGAATGCAGGTGGTGGCAACTAATACGATCGGTTCTTTGGTTTTGGCGTTTAATTTGGTTTTGATTGTGGCTAGGACTTCTTGGCGATGAATGGGGGGCATTTTTGCCGTGAGCATCATGACGGGAAGGGTTCCGCTGATTGCGTTGTAGGCATCTCTGGCGGCTTTGACGGTTTGGACGCCGATGAGGACTTGTTGACGATCGCTTTGCTTGGCTTCAGTGGCGATCGTGTCCCAGGTTAGAGTGTTGCGTTGATGGTAGTTGACGCGAGTGAGGGATTGATAATAGCGCTGAGGTTTGGCGATGGCGGGCTGTGGGGTGATGTTCCATTTTTCGTAGTTGGGGAGGGTGGCGGTGGAGAGGAGGATGGTGCAACCGAGGTGGTCGATGAGTTCTTGCAGGATGTTGAGGATGGGGCTGAGGTAGGCGGTGGGGATGGATTGAATTTCGTCTAGGACGATGACGGCGTGGGTGAGGTTGGCGAGTTTGCGGGTGGGGGTGGCGCGATGGCTGAAGAGGGATTGGAAGAGTTGCACCATGGAGGTGACGACGATCGGATGTCGCCATTGTTGGGTGAAGGTGTCGTGATATTTGGGGTCGTCGGGTTCTACGGTGCAGAAGTGGCCGATGACGCTGGTGCCGAATAGGTCTTGATAGACGTTTAGGGTTTGGTCGAGGATGGTGTTGAAGGGGGCGCAGTAGATGATTCGACGTTTTTGATGTTGGAGTGCGTGGGTGAGGGCGAGACCCATGAGGCTATAGGTTTTGCCGACGCCGCAGGGACCTTTGACGGAGATCCATCCGGGTTGATGATGTCCTGTGATGCATTCTTGCCAAAATTCATGGCGAAGGGGGTCGATCGGACTTTTGGGGGTGAGACTGTTGATTTTGGTGTTGAGTGTTTGCCAGAGTGTTTCTAGGGATTCGGTGTCGGGGGGATAGTCGGGGGGAGATTGGGGGGTGAGGCGGTTACAGTTGGCGGCGTCGTTACGATCGCAGTTGACGAGGATGGCGAAGAGGTAGCGAATTTTGAGGCTGAGGGCGAGGGGTTTGCCTTGGGTGAGCCATTGATGGGCTTCGGGGAGATTTTGGTTGAGCCGATCGATCGTGTCATCGAGTAATACGTCGAAGTCTGGGGGGAGTTTGTCGGGGAGTTCTTGGAGTTCTGTTCTGTGATCGAGTTTTGCAGAGAGTCCGTCATCGCCATAGACGTTGCTAAGTCCGCTGTGATGACCTGCGATCGAGAGGGCCATGGCGATGGCGATCGGTTGGCTGTCTTCTGCCCAATCCTCCCAGGCTTGGAGTGCGCCGTGGATGGCGTGGGGAATGCGATCGTGTTTCCAGGTGCCTTGGCTGCTTTGGGTTAGGTAGTCTTGCCATTTGGGGCTAAATTTTCCGAGGTCGTGGAGGTAGCCTGTGAGTTGTGCGAGGTCGGTGGGTCCGTTGAGGGTGGTGAGGTAGTGGCCCATGTCGTTGCCGACTTGGGTGAGGTGGGTGGTTAAGGGCTGACCGGGACGGGCTTGGGGTTGGGGCATGGTTAATCGATTTCTAGCATTATGCGTTTAGGAGTTGTGCTGCGGTTAGGTTCAAGTCTGGGAAGGTGGGAGAGAGGATGACTTCGGTGCCCTTGAAGGTGGTGAACTGGTATTGTCCGGCTGTGAGCGTGCCAACTTTGACCCATTCTCGAATTGCGTCCACTTGCCAGAGTTCAGGGATTCCCCGATCGGCGTATTCGATCGGTTTTTGTTCGTAGTCGCGTTTGTAATTGGGTTTGGATTCGGTGCCGGGGGAAACGACTTCAATGACGATGAGAGGGTTGGGTTCCCCGAGTAAAAGACAGGATTCTGTGCGACCTTCGATCGCGGTGGCGGATTCTGCTGAGTGAATGATCAGGTCAGGGTCTCGGGCGGTGGCGTAGTGGCTTCGGACTTCGATTTTTTCTTTGATGCCTAATCGATCGTAATCCACTAGTTTCAAGAAGAATTGAATCAGGAAGAGTGCAATTTTGATATTGTTCCGACTTTCTGCGCCCATCTCAACTAATACTCCATCCTCAAGCTCGTACCGTGCCGCTGTTCCGTCGTCATAGGTGAGGTATTCTTTTAGGGTCATTCGTCGATGGTCTTTGACCGACCGGAGGTCATCGGTTGCGACTGTCATGGTTTCTGTCCCTTGGGTATGCGAGGGGTCGATCGTATTTCGTTCGGGTTACTCACGCTTTCATCATACCTAAAATGTTCTCAACCCAGCCCCACAGAGCCGGGTGTAACGAGAAAGTATCAGATTTTGCGGCATTGATGCACCACTTTCACTCAACCCAGCCCCAAAGAGCCGGGTGTAACGAAAGCTGCTTTCTTGGACATGATTGACGCGATCTTTCACTCAACCCAGCCCCAAAGAGCCGGGTGTAACGTGGCAACCTCCGACATTACGGATGCGTTCATTTCTCTTTCACTCAACCCAGCCCCAAAGAGCCGGGTGTAACGAAGATCCAATTTTGGCGCTTCGAGAGATTGAGCTTTCACTCAACCCAGCCCCAACGAGCCGGGTGTAACACAGTTTCAACATTGGTTTTACGTTTTGCCTCGCTCTTTCACTCAACCCAGCCCCAAAGAGCCGGGTGTAACCCTTCCGTCTGGCAGACGATCGCTTGGTTCAATCTTTCACTCAACCCAGCCCCAAAGAGCCGGGTGTAACTTAATAGATTTACAAGTTTCTCCTCTTCCGAGCCTTTCACTCAACCCAGCCCCAAAGAGCCGGGTGTAACGTCGATCGCCGCCTTTATAAAGCACCCGCGCAAGTCTTTCACTCAACCCAGCCCCAAAGAGCCGGGTGTAACGCCACCGTTGCCGCCTGCGCCGATCGTTGGGAGCTTTCACTCAACCCAGCCCCAAAGAGCCGGGTGTAACTCGCGCTGCCGCTAGTACTTTGTGCGTAAGTTTGCTGCTTTCACTCAACCCAGCCCCAAAGAGCCGGGTGTAACAAGCGATCGAGTTGGTCCCAAATCACGGTAACAGGTCTTTCACTCAACCCAGCCCCAAAGAGCCGGGTGTAACAATATCCACCGTTAAGCCCTCTGACGCCGCCGTCTTTCACTCAACCCAGCCCCAAAGAGCCGGGTGTAACGTTCCACCCGTTCCATCCCCACTCGGAGATGAAGGCCTTTCACTCAACCCAGCCCCAAAGAGCCGGGTGTAACACGTTGGCCGGGGTTGGGGGGACCGGGAAATAATCCGCTTTCACTCAACCCAGCCCCAAAGAGCCGGGTGTAACCTGTTCAGCAGTCATCGCTATAGTCAAAGTACTACCCTTTCACTCAACCCAGCCCCAAAGAGCCGGGTGTAACCTTGTAGGCCCATCATATTCGGCAAGATTTGATCTTTCACTCAACCCAGCCCCAAAGAGCCGGGTGTAACTATCGGATCTTTTGTTTTCGCTTGGCTTTACCGTCTTTCACTCAACCCAGCCCCAAAGAGCCGGGTGTAACTCCACTTAATTCAGCCAATATCCGAATGGGCTTTACTTTCACTCAACCCAGCCCCAAAGAGCCGGGTGTAACCCGCTAATAGAACTTTGAAACACTGATCGTAGTCGGTCTTTCACTCAACCCAGCCCCAAAGAGCCGGGTGTAACGGAAAAAAACAGGCTTGGCAAGATTGCAGAATGTCTTTCACTCAACCCAGCCCCAAAGAGCCGGGTGTAACCCCATGGTATGGTCGCTACTTGGAACCTTCCAGGACACACTCAACCCAGCCCCAAAGAGCCGGGTGTAACTCACCAGCCGATCGAGGTGCGATCGTGCTAGCAGACACACTCAACCCAGCCCCAAAGAGCCGGGTGTAACTTGAATATGCGTTCATCAAAAACACCTCATGGGACACACTCAACCCAGCCCCAAAGAGCCGGGTGTAACCCCGCAGCTTATAAAGCTAGGCGTAGCAAGCGTTTCAGAAACCCAAAACGCGAACCCTCAAAATTTAGCACAAATCCCCAACAAAGATTACCCTCCTCACAACATCCAAAGCCAGACACCGTAAGACTTCGCGAACCTACCGTGATTTTGGGCAGAGCTATAGGTTCGCGGCAGAAGTCAGGCCATCGTAAGCATCTCGCAAACTCGTCACCTCAAGCCCATCTGCCCAATTCATCGTCACCTCAAAGCTCCGATCGCCCTGACTAATCTCCACCATCTTCGCAATATCAATCAAATGATGACTGCCACCGTAGGGCGTCGGATGCGTCACCACCCACACATCCCGAAGATGCCAACCGCCCCGCTGAAGACTCCGCGTATGGTCCGCATGATGCCATAACGCCAACCAAAACTGAGCCAACAACTGCTCATCCACCAGATTTCCATACTTTTTATTCAACGCCGCATTGTAAGTCCCATACCCGCGATACACCGCATAGGGAATATGGTGCAACTTACCCATCGTCTTCTCACTCGACTCCTTCGACTCCCCCGTCTTCTTATCCTCCTTCGTCTTCGTTAACTGCATACTCGGCACGATCGTCGTCGCCACAATCTCATCCACAGGCTGAATCGACTCGATCGTATCAATCTGAATAATTCCCCGCTTCCCAATACTCCCCGCCTTGACATCCTTCGTCTTCGTAAACAACCCACCCCGCAACCGCCGATCCCAATAATGTTTCACCAGATCCATATGATCGTCATACCCCGACTGAACGATCGTCACATTCGTCTCACCCGTCGCATAGATCTTCACCCCAAACATATCCGCCGCCGTCTGATAAACGCGATTCAGCAAACTGTTCGGCGTCGTAAAAGCATAGCCATCATCCGTTTGACGGGGACGATTCTCAGAATCTGGATCTCCATTACCATTGTGATTAATCCCCTCAAAAATGAACACAAAGTCATGACGCACATCCGGATTAAGAATAGCTAATTGAGTAGTAGTAGTCATTTGGATTCCACCTTAGTTTCATGATTGGATTGGTCATCAGTCGGCTCGTCAGCCTGCTTACCCTTAGCCGAAATTCCCCACATAAAAGCAACCCCATAATCAAGGTCAACCTTCTCAGGGACATCCGGACAAGCCTCCATCACCGATCGATATAAACTATTAAAAATAAGCTGATCCTTCACCGCCCTAGCATAAATCGGAAACCGTTTAGCCAATTGATAAAGTGCCCGCTTCGGATTGCGATTCATTTGCCCCCATAACTTCCGAACGCCATGGTTTGGGGTACTACTCACCTGATCCGCCTGCCGACAGGCATAGCTATACAATCGCCCCAACGCATACGCCTGTTGTTGAAGCGGCGGTAACTCCGTAATCTCAGCCATCGGTATCTCCAAACTCAAAAACGACAATTGTGTATAAGCGCGATCGCTAATCTTGAGTTGATGCTTCATGCTAGCAATCGGCACCCCCTCAACCCTGAGCCGACCCAAAGCCTTACTGACTAGCGTTCTAGGCAGTGGCTTACCCTGAACCGCATGATCAAAAATAGCCCGCCGATCGCCATCGGGATAAGGCTTACTCGCCCCCATTGGCACCTTTGGATAAATGGCATCCAAAAACGCCCAATGCGGCCTGCTGTAAGGGCTAAACCGCAACTGCCTCGCATGATAAATCGCAATATTCTCCACCACCTCCACCAGCTTTGCCCGACGGATCGGCGATAACTCAATCCGTCCCTTCTGAGCCGTAACCGTCGTCACATAAAAGTTGCTAGCATCCAATCGAGCGATCGAATGTGCCCCCTTCCATAGACTCAGTAAGCGTTTCCGAATACCCTCAAGCGAAATATCAATGACTTCGATCGGTTCTGTAGAACCCTTCTTACGAGTCTTCTTCTCCCTTGGCGCATCCTCTAATTTTCTCGAAAAACTCTGCAATCCATCCCATAAAGGTTTTACGCTCGCACCATCCGTCCAGATTAATAGCGTTTGCTGACCAATACTCAGACGATGCCCGTCACTATTGCCTAAATAATTCAGGCGTTGCACCAACTCGGTATAAGTCTCGATCGTCACCCCCGTACTGCCATACTTCGGACTCCCAAAACTCACCGCATCATCCGTATTACAGCTAAACAACTTCCCCTTAATCGCCCCAAACTTCACATCCGCAGGCGCATCCGTCAAGCGAGTGCCGATCCGATGGGTGATACTGCATTGAATCTGATGGGCATCGATCGTCTTCGGCTCACGCAAATCACGCCAATAATCCACAATGGATTCACAGTCATGCAAGTATTCCCCCGTGGGTGCATAAACAAAAGCCAATTTAGCTTTGTTGATATCAGAGGTCTTAGTTTTTGGATCTTGTGGAGCCTTAACCCCGCTAAAGTCAAGACTCGTCGCAAGCTCATCTTTTGCAAAAGCTAAGATTGCCTTGACCTCTGGCGCATTGGTTTTCTCTAAAGCATCCTCATACAGCGCGATCGTCGATTGATAATGTCGTCCATGCTTAGGATTAAAATATTGCAAGGTATCACTCCCCGCAATAGCAATCACCTGCGGACCCCGATTAGGCATCGTTGGCGTAATCATCTTTCCCTTGTACGCGACCACATCACCAATGACACGCCCATTCTCATCAAGAGTCACGATCGCATGAATCGTATTATCGCCCATCGTCACAGACGGCTGCGTCGGCATATCGAACAGGAGTAATTCTTTCATGACCCTGCCGCCTCCGCTAATAATCGTTGGTAATGATCCGCTGGAATGGGAGGGATCTTAATCACACCATCCACAATTTCAGCATTCTCGAAATACACCGTAGACCGTTGGTGCAGCGATGCCTTAACCTCACCGACTCGATTAGGCCGACGCATGAGTCCTTTATCATCGCCTTTCCCGTCATAAGGAGAATACAGCGCAAAATGGGGAAACTGACCTAGGCTTTGATTAATCGGTTCAGGTACTGGCGGAGAATCTCGATCGGTAAAACGAACCGTCGCCATAAAGTCACTCAGTCCCAAATAAGGCTGAAAATAATGTCGTCCCTTCTGCAATCGCTTCGTCGCAGTCCCTACTGCCTTAGCAATAGGAATCGTCTGCTCATCAAACGTGATCAGATCCGCCTTCACTCGATAAGACGGATTCCGCAAAATCAGATGTCTGACCAATTGTGTAATTCGGCTGTCCCGTTGTTCTGCCGTCGGCGATCGAAAGCTCGGCATATTGTACAGAACGCTCTCATACGCGATCGGTGTCAGAATGGAAATCTCATGAATCTGCCAAACCAAACCCGGATGCCAATAGACCGCCGTCAAAATTCCCTGCGCAGCCGTCGGTGTTAATGCTTCATAACTCACAGGACTACTATTGGTATAGGGTCTCGTAAAGCAAGCAAAATTTCCTGCGATCGTTAAATCAAACATAATAATGTCGCTGAATAGATAAATCTAACAATAAAATTGAACTATAAATAAATATACGAAAGCCAACACTAAGAGTATGTGATTTTACTCAGTTTCACTAATAGATTTGACTTGAATCTTGGGTACTCGTATAAAATCATACCTCATATTCCCTTTTTTGGAGAGATCTTTGATGGGTGAATGCTAATGAGATAAGTTCATATATTCTTCATCTTGCCATCATAATTTTCAACATCGATCGTCAACCTCTCCCGGATGAGACGTATTCAGAAAAATAGCCTGTTCAGAAATTATGAAATATTAGGCTTTTGCATAGCTTTCCTCACCCCCGAATCACCGTAACCTGCCTGCCCTGCTCCGTCTGCGCCACGTTCGATCGCAATCGTTCCTCGATCGGTAAAGCAGTAGACCGCCTGTCGAAAATCACCAACCAACCACTCTCCAAGCCCAACCGTGCCAAATACCGCTCCAACTGCACCAGCCCCGTCGCCAACGGATCAGAACGACGATCGCGCCACACCTTAATCTCAATCCCCAACGTCACCGCCCCCAACCGCAACCACAAATCCATCCGATCGCTCCCGATCGCATATTCCCGCTCCAACGTGCCACCCCCATTCACCACCCGATGCAAAAACGCCATCAAAACTAAATGCGGTGCGATTTCATGATAAGCCGCACTATTAAGCAACGGTTCACCATGCTGTTGCCAAAACTCAATGAACGCATCTCGCAACGCATCCACATCCAGAGTCCCCAACGCCGTTAACCAAGTCGGTGAAATGCTAGGCAGACTATCCTGCGGACCCTGCGCCAACACACGCGGCAAAATCTCCCGATAAATCGGATTCGCAATCACCAAGCCCCCGCTATCTTCCCGCCGCAACAAGCCCAAATCTACTAGGAAATCCCGATCGTCATCCCTAGTCTCTCCTAACTCCAACCCTGCCATCATCGGTTCCAACACCGATCGAACCCGAGGCTCAGTTAACCTGTCGCCCAAACTATCCAAATGCGTATCCTTCCGCCGAATCAACACTTCCTTTGCCTGATGCATCTGCTCAACGCCGATCGCCATTAATGGGTCTTTCACAATCACTTCCACGCATTGCCGCGCCAACGCATTCACCAACCACGGCTGACCGATCGTTAACTCATACGCCAACGCCACAGCCTCCGGCGTGAACACCTGCCCCGTCGCCTCCGTATGCTGCTGATAAAGTTCCGCAATTTCTGCCGGATTAAAATCCCGAATAATCAGCGACTCCACCTTGATATTAAATGGACTCGCCGTATTCAGCCTCTCACTCCCGCCCGATGAAATCTTATAGTCCCGCACATCCCGTAGCCCAATCAGTCCGATCGACTGCGGAAATGCATTAGGCCGATCGGGAAACCCCTCCCGCAACTGCCTCAACACCGACAACAACGCCTCATCAATCAACGAATCAATCTCATCAATCAACACTACTAACGGACGAGGACAAACAATAGCCCAATCCTGCAACGCCATCTGAATCCGCCCACCTACTTCTCCATACGTCCACTCTGGAGGCTGAAGTTCGATCGGCAGCCTCACCCGCGTTGCTCGACGCCAAGACGACAGAATCGCCAACTCCGCCTTCCCTGTATCGTCTGAAAACGGCGACCCTAACTCCGCTGACACCATCACCGCCGCAAATCTTCCCGTCGCCGTCAACTGTTTCGCCAACGCTAACATCGCGGTCGTTTTCCCCGTCTGCCGAGGCGCATGAATCACAAAATAAGTTCGTTGCTCCACCAAATCGAGCAATGACGGCAATCGCGTCAAGGGCGGCAACATATAGTGGATATCTGGATCGCACGGACCTGCCGTATTAAAGTGACGTGGCATCGGTTGAACGCGGCATGGATAGCCTCAATATGATAACAAAGGCAGTCGCCCTCATTCTGTTTAATCACCTAAATCGGTATTCTCATTGCGTTCAAGCCGTTGTTTTGCTGCCTCAATAAAAATCTGCGATCGCTCAATAATCTCTAACGATTCTTCATCGCTCACTGGGACATCTGTTTCATAATCCCCCCGAGTCCTTTTTGCCGCTGCATTAATCAACCAGCGATGAAATTCCACTGGTACCTGTCCAGTTCGTGCAAACCGCTGTCCAAACGTACTAATGACGGCTGAATGACTTGAGAATGTCAGCGCCTCTTCCAGTAGAAAAACTTCAGCGAT
>JAYUJY010000226.1:0-14130 GCA_043764895.1 Synechococcales cyanobacterium
TTTGGGCTTGACGATGGGGCTTTTCCGCCCAACTAGCCGGGGTTTCACCCTTCTTGATTTGGGCATTCTCCTCCTTAGTATTATGTTGAACACCCACCGTTTCTCATACCGGGCCGATAAGCCTGGAACGCTATACTTGTCCATAAGAACCTCAGCAGCGGATGGGGTTTATTCTTGTCTCACCCAATCTCATTATAAGACCTTTTATAGGTGATTGTTCGAGGTTCCCCGTAGAGGAACAAATTCGAGGATGAATGAAACAACTGGCCGAGACTAAAACTGATGCAACTCGATCGCAAGTCTATGAATGGTTAATGCAAACGATTCGATTTTTAAATGCGTTTGAAGTCCTGCAATATACTGTAGAAGCTCAACAGACTTTTGTTCACTTACGATCGGAGCGAGTACGAATTGGAACGAGAGATCTTCGGATTGCTTCGATCGCTCTTGCCCACGGTGGTATTATTCTCACTCGAAACCGAAAAGACTTTGCTCAGGTTCCAGGTTTGACGATCGAAGATTGGTCCTTTTGAAATCGGCAATGTGAGTAAGGGTAAGCTTCTAGCATGGGTGGAGGTTCTCTCTAGGACGGGAAATGCCTCCATTGTGCCATGAGATGGGCGATTCCCATTCTAGGAGGCGTTGCCAACGGGCAATCGATCGGTTTTGGAATACGTTAAACTAAGAGGCATCTGTAGCTATAAAGTCTGGAGTTGTTGGTTATGGTAATCGCATTGCCGCCTGAGTTAGAGACATTAGTTCAAAGCCAGGTTGAAAATGGAAATTATGAGAGTGCGATCGATGCCCTCTTCGCAGGCATGAATCTTTTGGTTCAACAACAGGGAGCGGTGGGTGATGAACGGTCTCAAGCCGAACTACGCCATGAAGTGCTAATCGGTTGGGAAGCTTCACAGCGCGGCGAGGTGGTCGATGGTCCGACGGCGATGAATCAGATTTTGGAAGATTTACGATCGCGTTATGGTGCTGGGCAAGCATGAATCCTCAATTTCGTCTAACTCACCCTGCGATGCGAGATATTCAGGAAATAACCAATTATCTCGCCCAAAAGTCTGGTTTTCACGGTCTGAGACGTTTATTCAAAGAATGAATGCTCAATTTGCGAGAATTGTTCAGTTTCCTCGATCGGGTAAGCCCCGAAATGATCTCCTAACAGGGAGCCGTATGGTGTCGATCGATCGGTATCTTGTCTTCTATATCCCGATCGGCGAGGATATTGAGATTCTTCGAGTTGTTAACGGCTATCGCGATCTTTCAGCCTTGTTTCCTGGCTTTATCTTGCCATGCGTACGGGCTATTGGAGCTTAAGGAAAAGCCGGATTCATCAAAATATCTAAGGTCAATTTCTCCTGCGGCGGCTTGTTCTTTAAGAACGTCTAATTCCTGCTTCTTTTTCTCGTATTCATTGGCATCTGGCTCCTGTGATGTCTCTGGATGCTCTGCTATGGGACTTTGATCCTTCTCTCTAGGCTTTCCCACCCGATTCTTCGACCCCTTGTTCTTGAGTCGGACTCGAACGCCTTTGCGAAGTCTCGTTTTCGGACGTCCAGGCTTTCCATCCCGCATCACTTGATGGCATATCATGAATAGGATGTTGCCATAGCGCCGTTCTCCATCCGTGAATAAAGTCAGATCGTCCGTCTGGTCGATCACGTTAACGAGACCGCTCAAGGCACTTTAGAATAAGGTCTCGTTTTTGCGCCCACACTGCATCTCCCATAAAAATCGACTACTCCGGTCCATCAACACCAGCGTCCACCCCTCCGAATCCGATGCTTTTGTGTTGCGATCGACCTTGGCATACCATTCATCCCCTTCAACCACGAGGTCAATAAATTTCTGCACCAGTGCATAGATCAATAACGTGTTTTTTACTCCGGCTAGCCGCCATTCCCAGTCAATAATGCTCTTTTTTGACACCTTAAATTCCCGCGCACAGGCATTCAGGCTCGCACCCGACGTTCGCATTCTCAATATCGGAATAATTCGGCTCAACGGTGTTCTTAGCCCCGCCAGCGGGGTCGAATACGTGTCGCTCAAATAATTCTCACACGATCGGCAATGATGAATCACCCGATCACCATGACTTTTGGTTTTATATTTCGTATGAGCCTGGATATCCTTGCTCCCACAACAGGGGCAATCAGACAGAAATAGATCCATAAGTAGGGTTAAAGTAGAATGAGCGGATATCTTCTAGACTAACCTTCAAATGTAGAACCTGTATACCTTTGTAGCTTCCCATCCTACGGAACCAGTCCCACAGCTAGCATCCAATAGAAAATTCCATAGCTTAATCATAGGGGCGCATCTTTCGATCGAAAAACATCCCTTATTTTTAGTGCGTCATCGTGCTCTACGATGAAGTCGATCGCGATTGCAACTTGTCAAAAATTACGCCTCATGATGATTGGGCGAAGGATGTATGAGAAAAATAGACTTCAATCCATCCTACATAGGACAACGCCCTGACATCGAAACATTGGTTAATCCCAATGCAAAACGGGTCCTTGATGTTGGCTGTAGCACGGGCACACTGGGCGCAGCAATTAAAGCCAAAACAGGGGCGCAAGTCTTTGGCATTGAGTTGTCAGAAGAGATGGCCGCTGAATCACTGCATCATATCGATCGCGTCTTTGTTGGAGATGCCGCGTCCATCATTCTTCAAGGAACCCTAGAAGGTTATGACTTTGACACAATTGTTTTTGCGGATGTCTTAGAACACTTAGTCGATCCTTGGGCCGTCCTGAGCGCTGCGACGAATTATCTCCAACCAGACGGAAGCATCATCGCCTCCATTCCAAATATTAGACATATCGATACCCTTTATCATCTTGTATTCAAAGGGCATTGGCCCTACCGAGAACGCGGAATTCATGATAAAACACACCTTCGCTTTTTTACCCGTCACACCATTGTTCAGCTCTTTGAGAGTGCAGGACTCACCATCGATACGATCGAAACCAACTATAGAATCATCGAAAAACCATCCAACCTCAATCGTTTTGCTAAGTTTTTCGCCATCCCGATCGTCAGAGATTTTCTCGCGTTTCAATACCTAATTCGAGCACACCGAACCCCTTCTGCGCCTTAACGAAATAAATCCGATCGCGACTTAAACAAAATTTTGAGCTATGATCTAGAACCTATCTTGTACTTGTGTGATCCATACCTACATTCCCTACGCTTCGCGATCGTCAG
This sequence comes from Synechococcales cyanobacterium, assembly GCA_043764895.1. Classification (GTDB taxonomy): domain Bacteria; phylum Cyanobacteriota; class Cyanobacteriia; order Leptolyngbyales; family Leptolyngbyaceae; genus JAAFJU01. The sequence continues at coordinate 3,220 of JAYUJY010000226.1, forward strand.
ACAAGAATATTGGAGCAGTCTATAACAATTTCATGACCCTGATTCCAGAGGGTGACTGGGCTTGTTTCTTAGATCATGATGCGATGTTCACGACCTTAGATTGGTATAAGCAAATTGAAGACATTATTGAAGAAGTCAGCCTTTGCGATCGTCCAGTCGGGTTATTAACAACTTGCACCAATCGAATTGGCAATCTTGAGCAAGTCATTGATGGAATAGAACCCCAGAATCATGATATCTACTATCATCGCAAAATAGGAAAACAGCGCCAACTTGATTATGGACGCTCACTCAGGGAATGTGATTTTCTGATTAGTGGAGTTGTCATCTTAATTTCAAAGGAAGTCTGGAAGAAAACAAATGGATTTATCGACGGATTTTTAGGGGTAGACAACAACATTGACCAACAAATTAGGGCTTTGGGATACAAGTCTTACATCATGGATGGTGTTTATTGTTATCACTGGTACCGGGCCGATGGCATCCCCATTCAAGGAATTGGGTATCCAAAGGAGCTGAACTTACCTGCAATTCAGTAGACCAAAATTCAGGGCATCTTCGTTGGGTTTGGGGCACGGCATGGCTATGCCCCTACAGATTTATCTTTCCAGAGACTATATCCTGAGAGATTCCCGGACTTCCATCAAAATTTCTCCCAACCTATTTTTTCCCGTCCCATCCGTCCCACAGCCCCAATAATAATCACCCGACGTCTTCTCTACGAGGTCTTCTGTCCCCGTACCTAAAAGCAGCATCTTGATACTTTCGTGGGTTTGAAACTTCTGAAGCACGGCCCGCCGCATCACATTATCTTTCACCGTTTCCCAATCAGCCGAAATCGGATGGGACCGATCGCGCCCCATTGCCGCCGCATCACGAGGCGTCTCAATTCCTCGGATTTTCTCCGCCCAGTCCGCGTCAGTCTGAACAAACTTCTGGGCCTGAAAATAATGCTCACTCGTCCTCCACCACTTGTTATCCAACGCAATGCCATGACGCGAAAAATTGGAGAACTCTCCGTAGGGTTCATTCAACCCATAAAAATAAATTGTCACGTTTGCGACCTCTCTAAAAATAGTGTCTCATTGTCTTAATAGAGCTTATACCCTCAATTCAACCTTAATTCAGCATTCGCAACCCGATCGACCGCCCACATCCGATCGATCAATGCCTCCAAGGCCGCACCGAACGCACAGACCAAAATGCCTTCGTGAGCTTCAGGTGAGGACGCAATCCAGGTTCCAGCCATGGAGACCTCCGCAAATTCAGCATCAGCCATACAAACTTCAATGTCTCGGCACCCCGTTTGGCCAATCGCCTTTAATAGATCGTCAAACCAGAGATGGTCGATCGCCACCAAAAACGATGCTCCGCCCGGTTCCGCACAGAGAGTTTCTCCCACGCGCATCGCCAACAACATCCGCCGAGACACGATTTCTTCCACCGTCCCCTCAATGCGCTCAACATTTAATCCCAAATCGCTATAGTTAAACTTCAACATCCTGTTCTCCCTTCTTTATTTCGCGCTTCTTTCGTCAACCTTTCTTAGACTGTTCTTAACTTTTTCATCAACATCTCAGATCACGCGTTATGGCCCTAAAACAAGAACCCCGCCTGGGAGACAAGTTCCAGTGCGGGGCGCAAACGAATCAACTCGTTATGTGCGTTTTAGGTGGGCATGGCATCTGGAAGCTGGAGTAGTCTCCGATGCGCTTGCGTCCCGCAGTTTAGGATTAGCTTTAGGGTTAGATGTAGGCTTGCTAGGGTTGCTAGGAGTCCGATCGCATGAGACACAGCCCATTGCTCAACACCTGATGGCATCGTGCAATGTTGAGAGCAGTGGCGTGAATTTCTTTTCATGACGAACGGATGAATCTTAACTAAACAACAAAATTCATACTACAGGTGTAATATTGTTTCGTGTCATTGTCAAGCTCTAAATGAATAGATTTACGCCAATTTGGCACGAATCGTGTGATTGAGAAGATTGAGTTAACAGTATATTTGTACCATTAAACGCGATCGAAAATACAGGATCTAAAGAATGAACGATCGCACATTTTCTTGAATATCCCCTAAATCCCCAAATCCACCGCCACCCGATGCGCGCAAGCAAACCCCGAAAAAGCCACAGCATTTAACCCCTGACCAGGGAAAGTACTATCTCCCACACAGTACAGTCCAGGAATAGCGGTCCGGTTAAACGGCATTCCCAGAAGACCTAGGAGCTTTTTGCTCGGAATTGGTCCGTAAGTGCCATTATCGCGACCGAGAAAGCGGCGGTGGGTGCGAGACGTGCCGATTTCTTGATAATCGATATTAGCTTTGAGATCGGGAAAAATAGCGCTCAGGCGATCGATCAACACAGCCGCCGCCGCTTCTTTCTTAGCAAGATATTCATGGGGCGGCAGGTCTTTCCAATGATCAATAGAACTGGGCGTGAAGGTGTGGATAATATGGTGGCCGTCTGGCGCGAGGCTCGGATCAAGCAACGTCGGAATGGACAGAAAAATCGTGCCTTGTTCCGACTCAATCTCCGTCCAATCTTCGAGCAAAATGTGATGACATTCGACGCCTTCAGGAAGAGCCGCCGCCTTGACCCCTAGGTGCAGACTCAGAAAACTTGGGGACTGCTTGTAGCGTTTGCGCCAGGTCCGCTCCCCTGACGGGATTTGGGCTTCAGGGATGAGCTTGCCGAAGGTATCCCAGCGGGTCGCATTAGAAATGACGCGCGTCGATCGAAACACTTCGCCATTGGCCAGCTTGACGCCGATCGCCCGATTATTCTCTAGGATAACTTCGGTCACGCGCGCGCGATACAAAATGCGGCCCCCGTGTTGTTCCAAGCCGTCCACCAGTTTCTGAGCGATCGCCCCAACGCCGCCTTTAGGGTAGTTGATACCGCCATAGTGTCGATCGCTGAAGACCATTCCCGCATTGATCATCGGAGTCATATTGGCCGGAACCACGGACCAGCAGTAGCATTCCATATCAATGAACTGGAGCAATTCAGGATCTTGGATGTGTCGGCGGGCGATGTCTCCGACGTTCTGGGGCAGATACTTAACGAGTCCTAGACAGGCCAACGGATGCTGGAAAAAGACGCGCATTAAGTAGCCCACTTCTTCCAGCGACAGCAACTCCATCACATTCAGACACTTAAATACAGCCCAGCACTCGTCATAGAACTTACGAATCCCGATCGCTTCATGGGGAAACTTGGCAATCAGTTCTTGCAAAAACGCCTCATAGTCGCGATGAACCTTAAGATCTAAGTCATTGGGCAAATGATAATGAATCTGCACCGGATCCGGAATCGTCTCAATGGATTGCCCCACCGCCGCCAACGCGCGGGTCAGCAAATTAGTCGTCCCCTCAGTGCCAAAGCCAAAAATCATCGAGGCTCCCACATCAAATCGATAGCCGCCGCGATCGAAATAGCCCGCGCTCCCCCCCGGAATCAAGTACCGCTCCAACACCAGCACCTTTGCGCCCTTCGCGGCCAATTGGGTTGCCGTGACCAGCCCACCCATCCCCGACCCAATCACGATCGCATCAAACTCGCGAGGGTACTCCTCCGGCAACCGATCGGCCCAGACGCCAGCAGTGGACGGGGGAAAAGGGGTGACAGGATTAGCAGCAGAGGGTTTAACGGAGGTTTTAGCAGGCATCTTTTTGGGGGCGGGGCGCAATTTACAAATCTTCTAACTTTATTGTCTCACCTTAGTTTAGCGGGATGTGGAACGGGACGATAGTGCGAACTTCCTCCGCAATTTTACGCATTCAACCGGAACAACCGATCGGAACGCAGTATGATGATGTGAACCAACGCCCGATCGTTGATTTACTTGGCTTATTCACACCCGTTTTGCCCATGACTATTCAACTTCGCGTCTACGTTCCCCCTCACCCACTCATCAAACACTGGTTAGGGGTTGCTCGCGACGCTGGAACGCCGTCTGCGCTTTTTCGGACTGCAATGACCGAGTTAGGACGCTGGCTGACCTATGAGGCCGTGCGCGATTGGTTGCCCACGACCGAAACCACTGTCGAGACGCCCCTAGGTCCCTGTCCGGCGACCTTCATCAATCCGGAGATTCCGGTCGTGGTTGTGCCGATTTTGCGTGCAGGATTGTCCTTGCTAGATGGTGCGCAATCATTGCTACCGCTGTCTTCGATTTATCATTTGGGCATCCGACGGGACGAAGAGACGCTGAAGGCCCATTGTTACCTAAATAAGTTTCCAGAACGGTTTAATCCGCAGACCCGAGTGCTGATTACCGATCCAATGCTAGCAACAGGTGGAACGACCACCATGGCCATGGATGAACTCACCACCCGAGGCATTGACCCGTCTAATGTGCGAGTCGTGTCGGTCGTCGCCGCCCATGCCGCCCTGCAAAAGCTCAGCGTCACTTACCCTAGCTTGAACATTTTTACCGCTGCGATCGACGAAACGCTTAACGATCAAGGCTATATTGTCCCTGGGTTAGGCGATGCGGGCGATCGGACCTACGGAACCTAAATCCAGCCTTAAAACTCTCTACGATCTTACCCAACTTTCACTCACCCTCCCGAGTCAACCATGAGTCAACACGATAATTTTTCAAGCGGTTTTCTCTGGGGTGCAATCTTGGGGGGAATAGCGGGCGGCATTGCAGGCGGGCTTGTGGGGGCGGTATTGGCAAACCAGTTGGGTGAATCCGATGCAGACCTTGAGGGTGATCCTGACTCGGATGAACGGACGAACCCGCAGCCGGAGTTTGCTTCAGTCAAATCCCGTCGTAGGCCACTACGGATAGAGTCCGCACCCAAAAAAAATATGGAACTGGCGCGGCAGAGTCTAGAAGATAAAATTGCTAGCCTCAATGACGCGATCGATGATGTTCGTCAGCAGCTTCATCAAGTCAACGCCGAAGACGATCGATCCTCTGGGTTGGGTAGGGACGACCGATCCATCGCGAAGCCAACTGGAGACCGTCCGTCCGGCGAAACCAGTTAGAATAGAATTCAGCCTTAGTAGTGCCTTATTTTAGTGCGGAGACTTACGCCATGGGAATGACATCGAGCTTTAGCCCCGCGACTGCGATCGCATCTTTTCTGAACATTTATTTTTTCCTGTTGTTAATTCGGGTGTTGTTGACCTGGTTTCCCAACGTGGACTGGTCTAGCCAACCCTTCGTAACGCTGTCGCAGCTTACTGATCCTTACTTGAATTTGTTTCGATCGATCATCCCTCCGATCGGCAATATTGATATTTCGTCGATGCTAGCGATTTTCCTGATTCAGTTTTTACAGTCTGCATTGCCTAATTTAGTTGCAAGTGCGACGGTTGGTTTATCCAGCAGTCTTTTGGGCTAGCGATAATGCTTAGATCCCGTTCTATCCCTGTGCGCTGAGTCAGGATAGGACGGGATTTTAGGTTTCAGGCTTGAGTCACAATGCATGATTTTAGCAACCCTCTCCCTTAACCCCTCAGTCACCCCAAACATTTCCCATGGCTGAAAAGCGCATTTTAATCTGGTACCGCAACGATCTTCGGCTGCATGACCATGAACCATTGAATAAGGCCGCGAAGTCCGGAGCGAAGATTATTCCGGTGTATTGTTTCGACGATCGGCAGTTCGAGAAGACGTCCTTTGGGTTTGTAAAAACGGGTGCATTTCGGGCGCAGTTTTTGCTTGAAAGCGTCGCTGATTTGCGGAAATCGTTGCAGGCTCTTGGCAGCGATCTCGTGATTTTGCGCGGAAAACCTGAAGTCGAAGTCGCAACCCTAGCGCAGCAACTTGAGGCGACGGCGGTGTACTTTCATCAAGAAGCGACCCGCGAGGAAACCCGCGTCGAACGATCGCTGACCCAAGCCTTGGAATCCCAGGGCAAGACGGCCAAATCCTTCTGGGGACACACGCTGCATCATCCCGACGATCTGGCCTTTGCGGTGAACGATGTGCCGGAAGTGTTCACCAATTTTCGGAAGCAGGTAGAGAATGACTCAACCGTGCGATCGCTTTTGCAAAGTCCACAGCGATTATCACCGTTGCCTGAAGGCGTGAATTTGGGAGAATTACCGACCTTGGCTGATTTCGGTCTGAAGATTCCAGAAGTTGATTCGCGGCAACAAATTCGGTTTGCGGGGGGAGAAACGGCGGGCATCGATCGGGTGCAGGAGTACATTTGGACACGCGATCGGTTGAAGATTTATAAAGAAACTCGCAACGGAATGCTTGCGCCGGATGATTCGTCGAAGTTCTCGCCGTGGTTAGCCCTCGGGTGTTTGTCCCCGCGCTACATCTATTGGCAAGCCGATGATTATGAGGAAAAAAGAGTCCGGAATGACTCGACCTACTGGCTGATTTTTGAACTGCTGTGGCGAGATTATTTTCGGTTCATTTGCGTCAAGCATGGCGATCGCCTGTTTAAAATCGAAGGCTTGCAGGGGGTAAAAATCGCGTGGAAAGAAGATTGGGAACGGTTTGAACTGTGGCAGGACGGGGAGACCGGGTTTCCGTTGATTGATGCCAATATGCAGGAGTTGGCGGCGACTGGGTACATGAGCAATCGGGGCCGTCAGAATGTCGGAAGTTTCCTAACGAAGAACTTGGGCATTGATTGGCGAATGGGTGCGGAGTATTTTGAGTCGGTGTTGATTGACTATGACGTGTGCAGCAATTGGGGCAACTGGAACTATACGGCAGGAGTCGGGAACGATGCGCGCGGGTTTCGGTATTTCAACATTCAGAAGCAGTCGAAGGATTACGACCCGAAAGGCGAGTATGTGAAGCATTGGCTCCCGGTCTTGGCAGATGTGCCCAGTGCAAAAGTCCATGAGCCGTGGTTGCTCAAAAAAACCGAGCAGGCGGAGTTTGACCTTCAGCTTGGGGTTGATTATCCAAGGGCGATCGTGGATCTAATGCAGTCCGCAGCAGCCAATGAAACGGTCTACAACGCAGCGTTTGGCATAACAGACAAGCGATCGGACGGGCGATCGGACGGGCGATCGGGCGGACGGGCAGACAAACCAAAACCTCGATCGAAACGATAACGTCTAAGATATTTTTCGTTTTCTCCGGATGGGTCTCTATCGTTAGGTATATAGGAATGGTAGATGCACCCTGATGATGAACCTCAGCCGTTGGTTGGGGTTTTTTATTGTCTTTTTTTATTTTTAGGACTACGTTTAAGCGTCTGCGGTGAGGCAATCCCTAGGGTCTATGGCGTATGAAGGATGATTCTTGAGGGAGGAATGATCAGGATCTGTCTAAGGTTGGAATGTCCGATGGTCGTGCGCCGTTTTTCCTGATTGGGGTCTAGGCTAGACGTATAACGGCATGGTAGATGCACCCTGACAAATTGAACCCTGACGGCTTTCGTCGATCGGGGTTTTTTGTTTATAGTTAATCCCTCTTATACTTAGAAGAGTCTCGTTTGCGGCAATTGAATCTATGACGCTTGATGCATCTATGGGCTGGCAAAATCCGCCCGAACCGATCGCGACCATTCTTGACACGCCGCCTAATCCATCCATTTCGATTTCTCCAGACGATCGATGGCTCGTGGAATTGAGTCGATCGGAGCTGATTCCCATCACCCAGTTGGCGGAACCTGAACTCGGTCTTGCAGGCGATCGGATTAATCCCAAACTCCGCAGCAGCGCCCGCAACCATCCCTACATTGCCCTCTCCATTCGTCCCTTACTAAAGCCTGAAGAACCCAGCGCTCGCATCACGCTGCCCGACGGCATGGAAATGACCCACTTTAAATGGTCCGACTCCAGCGATAGACTCGCCTTCACTTGGGCCAAACCGGGCGGTCTTGAACTGTGGATGTTGGATGTGGCCTTGCATCAAGTTTTTCAAGTGACGCCTGCCCTTTTAAACGCCACCTACGGCACACCTTACCGCTGGATTGACGAAACGCGACTCCTCTGCAAAATGGTCGATGAGACCCAAGGTGAAGCGCCGATCGCCTCTGCCGTACCCACCGCGCCGATCGTCCAAGAAAACCTCGGCACCAAAAGCCCTAGCCGCACCTACACCCACCTCCTAAAGAACGAGCACGATGCCCTGTTGTTTGAGTACTACACGCGATCGAGCTTAGAGGTGGTGACGTTAAACGGGCAAGCCTTGGGGGTGCGTCATCAAATCCGATCGCCGGATCTTGTGAGCGAAGCCATTCCATCGCCTGATAACCAATACATTTTACTGACCACGATTCTCAAGCCGTTTTCCTATCAGTTGCCATCGGGCTATTTTCCCAAACTGATTCAGGTCTTGACGATCGCGGGAGAACCCATCTACACCGTCGAATCCGTCCCCCTAATGGACAAACTTTCGACCAAGTTTGATTCAGTGCGCCCTGGTCGTCGATCGATTTCTTGGCGATCGGATCATCCGGCGACGCTTTACTGGGTCGAAGCGTTGGACGAAGGCAATCCTAAAGTGGAGGTTCCCCTTCGCGATCGTCTCTCGATGCTGCCTGCGCCCTTCACATCACCGCCCCAAATCCTGTGGGAATCGGAGTTTCGGTTTCGGCGGGTGGCGTGGGGGCGCGCCGATGTAGCATTGGTGTATGAGCGCTGGTACGACGATCGGCGGATTCGGACGTGGCAGATTAATCCCAGCCAGCCAGAAAACCCCGCTGTGTTACGCTTCGATCGGAGTTTTGAAGACAGCTATAGCGATCCGGGCGCTGCGTGTTTGATTGAAGGTCCGTACTATTGGAATGTATTGCACTTTACGCCGGATCAGCAGGGTATTTATTTCCTTGGCAAAGGCGCATCGGCTGAGGGTGTGCATCCATTTTTAGATGTGTTGCAGCTTGAAACGGGTGAAATGAAGCGTCTGTGGCAAAGTCAAGATCCTCACTATGAAAGCGTTGCCCGAATTCTCAACGACGATGCGTCCGAGTTGCTCATCAGCCGTCAATCTAAGACAGCACCCGCCAACTATTTCTGGCACCCCCGCACTCAAACGTCGGGGACCGATCGTCAAATCACCGATTACCCCGATCCCTCGCCGCAATTTGCAGGTATCCAAAAAGAATTGGTAACCTACGATCGGGCGGACGGCGTGACCCTTTCGGCCAACCTTTACCTTCCCGCTGATTATAATGCCCAGAAAGATGGGCCGCTGCCGATTGTGTTTTGGGTCTACCCTGAAGAGTTTAAAGATGCCAAACTCGCGAGCCAAATCACCACGTCCCCGAATCGATTTAGTCGTCCATACTTTAGTTCCATCTTGTTTTTACTGACGCAGGGCTATGCGGTTCTAGATAATCCGTCTATGCCGATCGTCGGTGAAGGCAAACTCGAACCCAATGATTCCTATGTTGAGCAGTTGATTTCTAGCGCAATAGCAGCTATTGATTATGTTGTGAGTCGAGGCGTTGCATCTCGTGATCGCATTGGCATTGGCGGACATTCCTATGGCGCATTCACCACTGCAAACCTCCTAGCGCACACAGACCTATTCAAAATCGGCATTGCTCGCAGTGGCGCTTACAATCGCACGCTGACTCCCTTTGGATTCCAAGGCGAACAGCGCGATTTCTGGGAAGCGAGTGAAACCTACATTCACATGTCGCCCTTTACCCATGCTGCAACGATTAAAGCGCCGCTACTTCTGATTCACGGCGGGGGCGACAGTAATCCGGGAACCTACCCGATGCAAACCGATCGGCTCTTTGAGGCGCTGAAGGGCTTGGGCGGCTATGTGCGGTATGTGTCATTGCCGTTGGAGGATCACGGCTATCGATCGCGCGAGGGTGTGGGTCATGCGCTGTGGGAGATGGTTCGCTGGTGTAATTTACATCTTTAAACCAAATTTCTAGGCCACAGGAAGAGGCGATGAGAAAAGCGATCGGTCTTTCTAAAGAAGAACTGATTGATCTGCTAACGCCTTAGCTCAAACTGTTGAATCCATTTGTAATAGGCGATCGTGGCACGATCGAGATAGAATTTTGAGGCTGTGAAGGTCTTGATTGATTGGATTACGATCGTGGGGAAGATTTCCCGTACCGATATGAGCGCAACCCAACTACGAGAATTTGTTCTGTCTTACAATTTTGCCTGTTCTTCAATTTAGTTAACTTATAAATTTAATCTTCAGGAAATCTACAATAAAGAGGGACATCCAACCAATCAGCGATCGAATTTGCAAGCTTCATAGATTCGGCTTCTTCCAGTTCAACAAACTTGTAATAAATCTGATCGACCCAAATATTAATTTCAAAGCTTTTATTGTTCAATTTCCTATTAACTTCAACACATGTTATGTTTTTTGTCAGAATTTTCCGATCCTTTTTTCCACCTCTTGAGTTCAAAATAAATGCAGTTTGACGAGGAGTTGACTTCATCAAATGTATCTCAGATCCATTAATGCTTGCTAAATTTGTAAGAAGCGCGAGAAATAATGAGGAAAACCAAACAAACAAAGCAATAAGGGCAATTAGAAAGAGGAACGCCAGACTTGAAGGAGAAAAGATGGCCATAACAACAATATAGATAGCAAAACTGATTATTACTGGTCCCTTACTTGTCTCCTCCGCAATTCTACCCTTAGTGATCGATTTTCCAGTTCGCCGAATGACCATTTGATGGTGCAAAAAATTAGTCTCAAGACTTGCAAATGTTGTTACTTGGAAGTCTTGAGATTGCAAAGATTTTTCAGTGGAGGACGGTAACGCTTGAACAACATTCGATCGGCCCTCCAAATCCTCCAACACCTGATCTGCAGACTCATACCGCAGCTTCGTCGGGCCGATCAAAAGCCGATCGAGAACCGTCCTAAACGACTCACTCACGGGATTCTCCACGAGATAAGCTAAACGACATTTAGTTTGCAGGTATGGCATTTCCCTTATTCTTGATGTCTCGTTGCCACTTGATTTCTAATTCTCCCTGATTTATCAAGC
>JAYUJY010000227.1:0-57365 GCA_043764895.1 Synechococcales cyanobacterium
AGGTATGAATAATTTTATTTTCCAAACTAGGACTTAAGCTAGATGAACTTTCTAAGAACTTGGTTTGATAGATTCATACCTATTTTCAGCAACGCCCAAATTTAGATTAAAGACCAATGGATAAAGACCATAGGCAAAAACAATTGACCAAGCCTCCAAGCCTTTGAGTCTTGCTTGCGTCGCCAACATCCAAGCCCCCAGATGTCCAGAGGCTAGGGCTAATGCTTGAATGGCAAATAACCACTGAACCGTGGGCAGGAATTGATACAGTAAGGCGATCGGATACAAAATCCAGTCGGCGTGTCCTCCTAAGGAGTGATATCCCCAGAACGAGACGATCGGCTCCTGTCCCTGACTAATCAGATAGGTCGCCTGATCAAAATAGCCTAAGTCATAGGCTCCCGAAGCTAATAGTCCATGCTTAATGCTGCTACACAAAAACAGTCCAATCGCGCTGATGGCCGTTAGTTGAATCAGACGCTTCGGAACGGAGAATTGGGAGAGTTGCATAGGGACCTGAGTACGGGGAGTGCCCCTGATACAGTACTTCAGAACGAGTCTCGAAAATACGGGATGCTATCTAGGGGCTAGGCCCTAAATGTTGCATAGCTTTCCTCACCACTTCCGCCAAAAGCGGTCCGGATCATTGCGTTGAACGAGTTGCTTTACCTACTTCAAAAACGCCACAAGCTTCTCCAACATCGACCATCCTGCCCCACTCAAAATCACATCTCTCGCCACACTCACACCCTTCGACAAGTCCAGAACTCGATCGCCCACCCGCAGGGCTAACGCCGCATTCAACGCCACCGCATCGGTCTGAGCCGTCGTCCCTTTCCCCTGCAACACCGATCGCAAAATATTCATGTTCTCCGCCAAATCCCCGCCTTTCAAATCCGCCACCGTTGCCCGAACAGCGCCCACGGATTGCGGATCCAGAATTTCCCGCGTCACCTCGCCCGATCGCCCCAACACCGCCAAATCGTTTAAATCCCCCAAACACGCCTCATCCAACCCTTCTCGGCCTAAAACAACAATTCCTTTCTTCACACCTAAAAGGCCCAGCGCTTCTGCCATCGGGTCTAGAAACTGCGACCTAGAGACCCCAATCACTTGCCCCGTCGGATTCATCGGATTCACCAATGGACCCAGCAAATTAAACACCGTCCGAATCCCCAGCGCTTTACGCATCGGAGCAACGGCCTTCATTCCGGGATGCCAACCGGGCGCAAACAAAAACGTCACGCCCACTTCCTCCACCGCCGATCGAATTTTTTCAGGATGTGCCGCAAAATTCAGCCCTAATCCTTCTAGGACATCGGCAGAACCCACGCGACTAGAGGACGATCGGCCCCCATGTTTTGCGACCTTCAGGCCCGTGGCGGCCACAACAAACGCAACTGCCGTAGAAATATTAAACGTATCAGCTCCATCTCCGCCCGTTCCGCAGGTGTCCACCACTGGAGTTAGATGAGCCACGACTGCTTGCTGCGCAGAGAGCGACTTCAACACCTGCGCCATCCCGGCCAATTCCACCCCCGAAAACCCCTTTGCATTGAGCGCCATCAAAATCGCACCCGACAACAACGGCGAAATTGATTCCGTCAGCCAGCCCTGCATCAGCGCACTTGCCTGTCCCTGAGACAGCGATCGCCCCTCCGACACATGTTTCAAAACTCCTGCCCAGTCCTCACGATCAGTCTCTATACCCACATTCGTTTCAACATTTATTTGAGTCACAGCTTTTTCTCCTTCGCTTGATAGATATAAAAGTTGCCCATCACGCCCACAGTCGCCAAATCATAGCTTGTCGCCATCGGCAGCATCGACAAAAACGGCACAGCTTCCGGCGGCACAATCGATCGCAATGATAAATGTGTCTGATACCGACTGAACACCCCAAAATCTTCCCGTCGCGTATTTTGCCGCAAAATCTCTTTGACCTGCACCTTGTTTTCGTCCATAAACCTTGGACAGTCCTTCCCAAACACTGGAACCTTCGGACACAGCTCCTGTTTCATCTGAGCAAGGGCAAACGTCTCAAACTCATCTTGACCAGGGTTCATGGTGTGCAGCAGAAAACCCAAACCCCCGATCGTCGCGCAAACTAAAATTCCAGCGAAATAACCTTTCATAAAATCTAGCCAGATAAATAGGCGATGAGCAAGCAGGGAATCATAGACCGGGTAATGCGAAACCCCTGATACAATAGCAAGCCCCACCCAAAATCAACACAAAACACCCAGATTTTCTCGCATCACTAAGGTCTACTCACGCCCCTTTATAAAAAATCACCCAAAGCATTCCCAAATTCCCACCTTTGCGCTATAGTAGCTAAAGACAAAAGACACGGCGAGTGTCGCCAAGTGGTTACGGCAGCGGCTTGTGGTGCCGCCATTCGGGGGTTCGAGTCCCCTCATTCGCCCTTATTTATACGAAAGCCCCTTCATGATGACTTTATGAAGGGGCTTTAAGTTTTATTGGCTTTGTAAATTGCGAGGCTAGGATGAAATTCATCCCAGTCACAGAGTCGATTTTATGCTTCTAAGTACGGTTGCCTTAAGTAGGCGGTTCGATCGTCATTTGGCCCTAGATTCCGTCAATCTCCAAATCCGCGAAGGCGAAGTGTACGGATTAATCGGACCCAATGGTGCTGGAAAGACGACGCTGCTTCGCTTGCTGGCGTTGGCCGATGAGCCGACAACAGGCGAGATTTTTTTTGACAACGCATTATTGCGCTATGGCGAATATCTGCCTCAGCAAAAGCGCAAGCTAGGCTATCTGCCCGATGATTATCCGCTCTACGAAGACCTCAGCGTGCAGGATTATCTGGACTACATGGCCCGGTTGTACTTTCTCAAGGAACCCGATCGCTCTGCGCGTATCCAAGAGGTACTCGCGCTTGTGCAGCTCGAAAGTAAAGCTCGATCGCTGATTAATACGCTCTCCCGTGGGATGAAGCAGCGATTGAGTTTGGCGCAGTCGATTTTGCATCGTCCGGCGCTGTTGCTGATGGATGAGCCTGTGTCTGGCCTAGACCCGTTAGCCCGATCGCAATTTCGCACGATCATTAAAGATCTTCAGGCTGCGGGAATGACGATCGTGATTTCGTCGCACATTTTGAGCGACTTGGAAGATTTTTGTACGTCGATCGGGGTGATGGAACAAGGCCGATTGGTCGAAAGTGCGGTGCTATCCGATTTGTACCAGCGGTTGAGTCGTCAGCATTTGATGATTTCGGTGGTGGATCAGATCGATCGGCTACGGGAGTTTTTATCAAATCGGGCAGAAGTGTCGGCGATCGAAGCGACTAATTCTTTCACCACACTCAAAGTTGTCTTTACGGGTGACATCGCCGCGCGATCGCAATTGCTCAGGGATGCGATCGGTCTCGGCCTTGACATTACCGATTTTCACGCCACCCAGGAAAATCTTGAATCCATCTTCCTGAAAATGGATTACCAACGCACTGCATAACAGAGAAATAACCATGACACAATCACAAACTCTACCCGTGTGGCTGGACAAACTCGGTGACTGGAATCCGCAGCTTCTACGAGAAATCAAAGGACGATTGAGCTGGCGATCGGTATTACTAACAGTGGCATTAGTAACGATCGTTCAGGTCTTATTGATGATGAACTACATCCAGCAAATACCAACTGAAGCAACGATTGGGTTTAATTCTAACTACTGCACAGGCAATTCACGAGTAACACTATGGGCGAACTGCGTAGTGGACTGGCGACGGTGGTGGCGTAATATTTTCGATGGCCAAAATACGTCAATCCTCTTCTTCATTTATTTACCCGCTGTGTACTTCTTGATCTCCGATATTAACCAGGAAATTCAACGAGGAACGCTTAATTTCCTGCGGCTGAGTCCTCGATCGAGTCAAACCCTCTTACTCGGAAAATTACTCGGGGTTCCTGGATTAACCTATCTAGCACTGATCTTGGTCATCCCACTTCATGTCCTATGTGGAACGATGGCAGGTATTTCACCCATCTTTTTCTTAAGCTACTACAGCACGTTTATAGTGTTTGGCGTCGTTCTTCTAATGGGCGCACTGTTAATTGGGTTTAGTCAGCGAAATACCGGAAATAAAAGTACGTCAACGGCTGTTTCTAGTAGTATTTTCCTGGGGTTGTTGATAGCCGGAGCCATTGTTATTCCGATCTTTTTGCAATGGGCTAACATAGTTCTTTGGCCCCCTTATCTCAGTCCAGGTTCAACACCCGATCGTTTATATTGGTTCTTTCTGGCCGTTGACCAGAATTCGATCGTCACCCATCTTTTTACATTCACAAATCTGACGATCGTAATCGTGCTCCTTTGGCAAATTCTTCAGCGAGCTTTCCAGAACCCTACGGCAACCCTAATCAGCAAACGTCAAAGCTATATTCTAGCACCCTACATTGTTCTACTCGTTATTGGATTTCGCGCTATAAATTCCTACACCAATGCTCCCTATACTGGCCTTGTCGAGTTTGTAGAATTCCTAGTTCCATGGATGTTTATCGGATTAATCTTTGCGCTTTCCACCGTCCGTCAAACGTGGTTTGAGTGGATTTGTTATCGCCAAGACAGTCGGGTTGAAACTGAAGGGTCATCGCGCATTCAACGATCGCGCGCGGACCTGATTTGGGGTGAAAAGAGTCCAGGGCTAACGGCGATCGGACTAAATCTTTTGATGGTCGCCGGGATCATTATGACGGCGTTGGTTTTCCCAAGTCCTGGCACACCATCGATCGATATCGTCAGAAATTGGTTAGGTTTGATATTAGTGGTCCCATTGGTCATTAACTATGCATTGCTGGTGCAGTGGATGCTGATGCTCAAAACTCAAAAACGATCGACTTGGGCGATCGGTAGTCTATTCTTCGCCATCGGGCTACCGTCTATTGTGGGCGGATTGTTTACGTCCCTCGGCAACAACTCCCAAGTCGGGCAGATCCTGCTGCTATGCTCACCGTGGTATCGAGGGATGCTGTATACCGTTAACCAAGGAAATTCAGGCAGTTCTGACTTTACCAATTTCACGATCGCATTCCTGATTCAAATGGTCGCCATCGTCTTTCTATCGTCGCGAGTTTGGTCTGAGTACCGGAAAATGGTTCGATCGTAGTTTCTAACGCATTGCCAGACGCCTTGCCAATCGTTGAGCGCTTGATGCAATTCGTTTCAAGCGCTCACCAAACCACGGACAGGTCTAACATAAACTCTGGCAAAACCTCTTCCCCAGACAAAAGTTTAGGCTGCGTCAACACTTCGGGCGACTGGTTTACGGCATACTCCGCACTGCGATACACCTCGACAGTCTGGTTCTTCCGATCGATCAGCCAGCCCAGCCGAACCCCATTCTCCAAATACTCCACCATTTTGGTTCTCAACACCGTCATAGAATCCGTCGCAGATCTCAACTCCATCACAAAATCCGGGGCCAACGGCGGAAATTTCTCCCGTTGGGCAGGTGTCAGAGCATTCCATCGATCGATCGCCACCCAAGCAACATCGGGCGATCGGTCCGCCCCATTCGGCAATTTAAATCCAGTTGAAGAATCGAACAACATCCCCAACTTCATCCGCCGATTCCAAATCCCAAAATCAATTCCAACCTCAAAATTTCGATTTCCTGTATCTCCACCAGTAGGGGGCATAACCGTTAGCACTCCTGCTGCATTACGTTCAAATTTGAGGTCTGGATTGACGCGACAGAGGATGTAGAACTGCTCATCGGTGAGGTCCAAGACGGGCTTTAGGTCGATCGTGTAGCTCGTCATCATACCGGATACACCATGAAGAGTTTGCGATACGGGCTTTGTCAATAGTAGGTTGTGTTGAACCAGCGGCTCATTCGTCATTTTGGCGTAGAGTCCGATCGTTGAGCGCTTGATTGCAATTCACTTCAAGCGTTTACCAAACCACGGACAGGTCCAATGTAAACTCTGGCAAAACCTCTTCCCCAGACAAAACTTTGGGCTGCGTCAACACTTCGGGCGATCGGTTCACCGCATACTCCGCACTCCGATATACCTCAACCGTTTGGTTCTTCCGATCGATCAGCCAGCCCAGCCGAACCCCATTTTCCAAATACTCCACCATTTTGTTTCTCAACACCGTCATAGAATCCGTCGCAGATCTCAACTCCATCACAAAATCTGGGGCCAACGGCGGAAATTTCTCCCGTTGGGCAGGTGTCAGAGCATTCCATCGGTCGATCGCCACCCAAGCAACATCGGGCGATCGGTCCGCCCCATTCGGCAATTTAAATCCAGTTGAAGAATCGAAGACCCGTCCGAGTTTGTGACGGCGATTCCACACGACAAAATCAGAACCGATCTCAGCATTTGATGAACCTGTTTCTCCGCCAGTGGGGGGCATAACCGTTAGCACTCCTGCTGCA
The DNA here is from genome assembly GCA_043764895.1 of Synechococcales cyanobacterium. Taxonomy (GTDB): domain Bacteria; phylum Cyanobacteriota; class Cyanobacteriia; order Leptolyngbyales; family Leptolyngbyaceae; genus JAAFJU01. Next base: position 6,407 of record JAYUJY010000227.1, read on the forward strand.
TTACGTTCAAATTTAAGGTCTGGATTAGCGCGGCAGAGGATGTAGAACTGCTCATCGGTGAGATCCAAGACGGGTTTCAGGTCAATTGTGTAGCTCGTCATCATATCGGGTACACCATGAAGGGTTTGCGATACGGGCTTTGTCAATAGTAGGCTTTGTTGAACCAGCGGCTCATTCGTCATTTTGGCGTAGAGTCCGATCGAATTGCAAGGTGTTACGAGGATATCTGGCCTCAGGGTCGCACGTAACAACATGTAACGTATAATATTCATAAATCATCTGATCTATTTGGTGGAAGAGTCATGCGTGTCGCGATCGCCGGAGCCGGGTTAGCCGGACTAGCCTGTGCTAAATACCTTGTGGATGCTGGCCACCAGCCCATTGTTTATGAAAGTCGAGACGTTCTCGGCGGACTTGTTGCAGCCTGGGAAGATGAAGACGGTGATATGTACGAAACGGGGCTTCATGCCTTTTTTGGTGCCTATCCCAATATGCTGCAACTGATTGAGGAACTGGGAATCAGCGATCGCCTGCAATGGAAAGAGCACGCCCTCATTTTTAACCAACCCGAAAAACCCGGCACCTATTCCTACTTTAAGGTTCCCAACATTCCCGCACCTTTCCACGTCATCACGTCGATTATTAAAAATAACGATATGCTCACCTGGGAGCAAAAGTTTAAGTTTGCGCTTGGGCTGTGGCCTGGAGTGGTGTTTGGGAAAAAATATGTCGAAGAGATGGATAAGTACAGTCTCCTCGAATGGCTGCGCAAACAGGGTGTGGACGATCGGGTTAACTCTGATATTTTTATCGCTGCATCCAAAGCGCTGACGTTTATCAACCCAGAAGACGTTTCAGCAACCATTCCGCTAACTGCAATTAATAAATTCTTGCGCGAACGCTATGGTTCCATGGTCGCATTGCTAGATGGATCGCACTCTGAACGCCTCTGTCAGCCGATCGTGGACTACTTCACGGAACGGGGCGGATCGGTGCAGATGAATAAGCCGCTGAAGGAAATCATCTTAAATGACGATGGCACGGTCAAACACTGGGTCATGCGCGGCATCAACGGCCAGTCTGACGAAATTGTCGAAGCGGATATTTTTGTTTCGGCCATGCCCGTGGACGTGATCAAAGTCCTGATGCCCGAGCCGTGGAAAAAAATTGACGTGTTCCAGAAGATGCAAAACCTGGAAGGCGTCCCAGTCATTAATATTCACATTTGGTTCGATCGTCGCCTCACGGACGTTGATCATCTGCTGTTTTCCAGGTCAGATATCTTAAGCGTCTACGCCGACATGAGCATCGCCTGCAAAGAACATGCGGATCCCGATCGATCGATGTTGGAGCTGATTCTGGCCCCCGCAAAGGATTGGATCGATAAATCTGACGAAGAAATTATCGACGCCACGATGCTGGAACTAAAGCGATTGTTTCCGCAGCACCTCGATATTGAGGATCCAGCCAAAGTGCGTAAGTACAAGGTCGTCAAGACCCCACGATCGGTCTATAAGGCCTCCCCTGGCACCCAAGCTTATCGCCCCGATCAGGCTACGCCCATCGCCAATTTCTTTCTAGCAGGGAGCTATACCATGCAGGAATATCTGGGCAGTATGGAGGGCGCGGTCCTTTCTGGAAAACAAGCTAGCAATGCGATCGCACTTGCCTACCCAGCCGAAAAAGCGCCCGATCGGGAATTGGTATCGGTGTAGAAGATCGCCTTGAGGCCCCCAACTCCCAATTTTGGGGGCTTCGGATGGGATCTTCTTATTAGATTTCAGCTTAAATTTCAGCCATTTGACCGAATGTCGATCGACGTAAATCTGCGATCGGACGCTTGAATTGTTTCTATCCGGTGCAATGGTGCCCCTGAGGGATAGAATCCATGAGATGATAAATCTGCCATTTTTTGCTAACCTTCCCCCCTGGATTGGAATGCTGCAACTGCCTGAACCCCCGCTTGTGAAAAAAAAATCTACTTTGGCATCTGTCGAGACTGCCTATGAATGCTGTCGTCAAGTGACCGCCGACTTTGCCAAGAGTTTTTATCTCTCGACGATGCTCATGCCAGCTCAGAAGCGGCGGGCCATTTGGGCGATTTATGTCTGGTGTCGTCGGACCGATGAACTGGTCGATGGCGCAGACTCGGGCAACACCACTAATGCGACCCTAGACGACTGGGAAGAGCAGCTTGAAGCTCTCTTTGCTGGGAAGCCGCAGGATGACTTCGATGTAGCACTGGTGGACACACTAGAGCGCTACGACCTAGACATTCAGCCGTTCCGCGACATGATCGAAGGGCAGCGGATGGACCTCTATCGCAACCGCTATGAGACCTACGAAGACCTCGAACTCTACTGCTACCGCGTGGCGGGAACGGTCGGGCTAATGTCTACGACGATCATGGGCATTGACGAGTCGAGCCAAAATGCACCCTGGAATCGTCTGAACCCGCCGTACCTTCCTGTAAAGGAAGCGACGGCGTTGGGCATTGCCAATCAGTTGACCAATATCCTGCGGGATGTGGGGGAGGATCGCCATCGCGGACGTATTTATCTACCGATGGAAGATTTGCATCGTTTTAACTACACCGAGAAAGATCTCATGAACGGGGTGGTGGACGATCGCTGGCGTGCGTTGATGAAGTTCCAGATTGCGCGGGCACGCAAGGTTTTCGTGGAAGCCGATCGGGGAATTTCGTTCTTGAGCGAAGATGCACGGTGGCCTGTATGGGCGGCATCCATGACCTATAGCTGGATTCTGGGTGCAATTGAGCGCAATGACTATGATGTTTTCAGCAAGCGGGCTTATGTTTCAACGAGGCGAAAATTAGCCGCGCTGCCGATCGCGTTGATGCGGGCTAAGGTTCTGTAAAGCGTCTGTTGATAGATGGCCTAGTCAATCAGACGAGTGAGTTACACCGAGTGAGTTACACAATGGGTCTCAATTTATTACAATACTTAATAGATTGAAAGACCCTTAATCCAAAACTCTGAACTCCACCATGGCTGAAACGTTAATTCCAGATGATCTAACTAAGCTGGCATACCAAACGCTCCAGCAGGGAAAAGCCGCGTTCGGACTGGCACACAAAACCCTCTCTAGACGCGCCCTTCAGGTCATCGAACCCCTCGGACTCATTGAGAAATCAGCCGATCGTCCTCTGCCCACCATTCCCGATGGAATGATGCAGGAGGTTCGAGAAAGCTATGAGAATCTCCTAGCAAGCGATTGGGCGGATGCAGAGCGGGGTGTCTATCCTAAGTCTCTTCTGTTTGACGATCCTTGGGATGACTTCATTAAGTACTATCCCGCTGTTTGTTTGGATACTGCTTCGGTCTGGAATCGCTCCCAAAAAGGGAATATCCGAGAGTTTGACGATCGCATTGACACCGCAGGTCTTCCCAACTACTACACTCAAAATTTCCATAATCAAACTAATGGGTATCTAAGCGATCGATCGGCCCAAATATATGACCTCCAAGTCGAGATCCTATTTAACGGTGCAGCGGATGCCATGCGTCGTCGAGTGTTGGCCCCGCTTAAGGCCGGACTCGCTGCTTTCCCGGATGCTAGCCCTGAGAGCATTAAGCATCTGGACATTGCTTGTGGTACAGGACGGACCCTGCGGATGATGCGGAGTATTTTGCCCAAGGCGAAACTCTACGGCGTGGACCTCTCAGAAGCCTATCTGCGCAAAGCAAACCAGCTTCTTTCCCAACTTCCGGGTGAGCTGCCCCAACTGGCCCAATCCGCTGGTGAATCGCTTCCCTATGTTGATAACTACTTCCATCTCCTGAGCTGCGTCTTTTTGTTCCACGAGCTGCCTGCTCCTATCCGTCAGCAGGTCATTGACGAAGCCTTTCGGGTGGTTAAGCCCGGTGGGACGTTTGTAATTTGTGACTCGATTCAGCTTGACGATCGTCCGGCGTGGGGAGCCATGATGGATGGTTTTGCGGCGACGTTCCATGAGCCGTTCTACCGCAACTACACCCAAGACAACCTGCTGAGTCGGCTAGAAAGCGCTGGATTCATCGTTCAGCCTGCTTCTACGCACTTCATGAGCAAGTATCTTGTTGCCAAAAAGCCAAACTAAATTTAAGTTAATATTAAAAAGGGGAAAGAAAATTAATTCTTTCCCCTTTTTATGCAGATAGCGAGACTCGAACTCGCAAGTCAAAGACATACGCACCTCAAGCGTACGCGTATACCAATTCCGCCATATCTGCGTGCTGGTTGCCTGCGTTTATTCAGGCTTGCTTACTATAGCAAAAAAACTTGATTTGCCAACCTCTTTTTTGATTTTCTTAAAAAAAGTTGCACCTCGCTCGCCTAAAGCGGTTCAATATAGGGCGTCCCGTTTGATGCCGACACCATGCCTAGCACCCTGTCCTTTCACGCTTCCCTCGCTGCCCTGACCGATGCCACTAGTGGAATAATCCCAAATTCAACTCCAAATCTAACCTTAGAGACGATCGCATTTGGCATTACCACCGATAGCCGCGCGGTGGTTCCCGGTCAGCTTTTTGTGGCGCTGCGGGGGGAGACTTTTGATGGTCATGATTATGTGGAGCGTGCGATCGCAGCGGGAGCGGTTGTTGCCGTGGTGGATGACAGGTTTGAGGCGGGGGATTTGCATGTGCTGGTGGTTCGCGACACCTTGAAAGCCTATCAAGCGATCGGACGCTGGTGGCGGCGACAGTTTGATATTCCGGTGATTGCGATTACTGGATCGGTGGGTAAAACCACAACCAAAGAACTCATTGCGACGCTACTGGCTCAATTCGGTCCGGTCTTGAAAACCCAAGCTAACTTTAACAACGAAATCGGCGTCCCCAAAACGCTGCTTGAACTCAACGCTGAACACCAGTTTGCGGTCGTCGAAATGGGAATGCGCGGACCTGGCCAAATCGCCGAACTCGCCCTCATTGCTGAACCGACGATCGGACTGATTACCAGCGTAGGCACGTCCCACATCGAGTTGCTCGGCTCCCGACTGGCGATCGCCCAAGCAAAATGTGAACTCCTGACTGAAATGCCCAGCAGCGGGACCGCCATTTACAACGCCGATCAGCCGCTGTTGGTGACGACCGCACAAGAACATTGGCATGGGAAAACGATTTCTTATGGCTTTAGCGCAGGCGAACTTCAAGGACACTTGGACGGCGATCGACTGGTGATTGACGGGACGGCTTTTCCGTTGCCCCTTCCAGGCGAGCACAATGCCATCAACTATCTCGGAGCCTTTGCTGTTCTTAAAGCGCTTGAATTAGACGCTAGCCGCTTCACCGCAGGCATTGAGGTCTCTCTTCCTAGCGGTCGTGCAAAACGCTACGAACTCACCACTGACGGCGTTCCCAATGACATCGTGATTCTGGATGAAACCTACAACGCTGGACTTGAATCGATGCTGGCGTCGCTGACGTTACTCTCCCAAACGCTAGGAATTCGACGCATTGCGGTTTTGGGGACGATGAAAGAACTGGGTGAGTTTTCCATTGCGTTTCATCAGCAAGTCGGCGATCGGGTGCAGGAACTCGGGTTTGATCGATTGCTCATCTTGGCTGAACCTGCCGAAGCTGAAGCGTTAGCTCATCATGCGGAACCCGTGCCTTCGGAGCGATTTTTTACTTATGAAGCCCTCGTCGATCGATTAAACGAGCTGATGCAACCGGGCGATCGGATTTTGGTTAAAGCGTCGCGATCGGTGGGACTCGATCGGGTGGTGAATGCGCTGTTAACCCCCACGGATGAACAGCACATTTCGTAATACTTAGGCTTGCCTTTAGAATGGCTGGGCGAGTATGAAGACCAAGCTATTTCTTAAGTCTAAGTGATATGATTAGTAGAGATAAAAATGCTAATTGAATAGGACTGATATCCCAATGTCATTACTTGATCACCAGCAAAACTACAGTTTCAGCCGCTACTTCGATATGGGGCTGGAAGCGAGTGAGTTGGCGAACGAATTAGGTTATGCCCTAGTGCGCCAAAACCTTCAGTTGCCGCAGTTTCAGGGTGAACTCGATCGAATTAGTGAATTGCACGATCGGTTAGAAGAGGTATTGCCCTACGTGCCGTTGACCAGCGAACTCGCCCGACGCGAAATCGTCATTTCACGGGTGATGACTGAGGTCATTCACTACACTCATGCGGAGCTACGGATCGAATATCCGCTCAAGGTGTCTAATTGGTTGCAGGGAAATCTAGATTATTTGTTCCAACTCAAAAATCCCTCCACGCAGCCTGCGACACAGTTTGTCGTGATTGAAGCAAAGTATGAGGACTTGACGCGAGGGTTTACGCAGCTAGTTGCTGAACTTGCAGCCATTGATCAATGGGAAAAAACTCCCAATTTAGAACTGCAACCTCAGGTTATTGGGGCTGTCACAACCGGACTCAGTTGGCAATTTGGGCGGCTCGATCGGGTCTCCAAGTTGTTGCAGCAAGGAATAAATAGTTATCGGGTTCCGGAAGATTTGGAGTCAGTGATGCGGATTTTGGTGGCAGCAGTGCGGGGAGAGACGGAGAACTGAGCCTTGTGATAGGCTTCTAATGTTCTAGATTACTAGCTGCTATGACTCGTTATTTCCTAAAGATCTCCGTCCACGCAGTCAGCGCGATCGCCTTAGTCACAGTCGCCACTCCTGCCTTGGCCAACGATAAAGCCTATCCAGAATTGATGCTTCGATCGCTTGTCGAAATGTGCGTCAAGGAACAGCCTAAAGGACTCTTGGTGCCGTTTGCAAAAGAAGGGTCTTCAGAGAAAACGTTGCCGACGATTATGGGTGAGTATCAAGCGATCGTAACTCAGTCCATTGAGGCGTCCAAGCAAAATCGACTCGAACAGGAGCAAGCAATTGATGCAACCATAGCGCAGCGCTTAGTCCAACTTAAGGAAAAACTGAAAGACCAAAAAGCGCTGAAGCAAGAACTTGCGAAAGTTCGAGAGGTGATTGCGATCGGGTCTGTGAAGGGGGAGAAACTGACCGTAGAACAACTGAAATCGTTAACCGCATCAGCAAATGATTTGGAACAGCTCTCGAAGGATCCAAAACACGTCGAAGTTATGGCGCAGACTGCAAAATTACAATTGCTAACGGCAGTCCGATCGCGCGAGGCTCAGTTTAAACTTGAAGCCAATAAAGGATTGCTAAAACTCCAACGCTGCGAATGCACTATAGAACGGATTCAAAAACGCTATGCTGTAAATGAACTCGGCGATCGGATTAAGTTAGAAATCACCGGAAGCAGTGGCATCTCAACAGATGTAAAAGAAGAGTTTGCACAATGTCCAAAGCCTTCAAAATAGGAATGAATGATGCTAGTACCATGCGGCTTAAATAAGCCAGGTCTTCAGAGCCTATTCGTTCGGTTTGGGGCACGGCGTGCCATGCCCCTACAGATCCGGGTTTCAGAGACTGTAGGGGCATGGCTTGCCGTGCCCAAAGCCCAACGAAAAATCGATCAATACGTCTGATTGTTTCGTCTGATTGCAATACTGGGGTTAATTAACCTGCATAGTACTATTCCTAACGCAAGGTCCAGGCCAAAAATCGCTCCGTGTAATAGAGAGCAAATTGATGACTCACGCCCTGAAACACCGAGTCAAACGCATGATCAGCCCAAGGAATCTCGATAAAAACAGCCTGATTATTTTGATTGGTTAAAGCCTGGGCTAGGCGTTTGCCGAACTTAGACATGACGATGTGATCGCGTCCACCGTAAATTAAGAGAGACGACGGCAGATTTTTGCGGACTGCATTCAGTGGCGAAGCGGCAAAGTATTCGGCCCCTTTTTCGTCGGGGGTTCCGCCGAGAAAGGCAGTTAACACCGATCGCGATCCAATGGGGTCAGGATTAGGAACATCGTAGTAACCTGCCGTCAGATTCACCGGGCCATAATAATTCACGACGGCCCGAAAGGCGATCGCCCCCGACTCGTATCCCGCTAATGACGCCAATTGGGCACCTGCCGATCGGCCCATGATGGCCATGCGTGTCACATCGGTTTCGTACTCGGTGGCGTGCTGCTGGATGAAGGCTAACGCCGATCGGACGTCGGTGAGTTGGGCGGGGAAGGGGTACTGCGGTGCATAACGGTAGGATATGGCCCAGACGACATAACCTTGGTGTGCCATATATCGACTAAACGTGGCATCTTGCCCTGGCGTTCCCCGCTGCCATGCACCGCCGTGAATGAGGACAATACCTGGATAGTTTCCAACCATAGGGGGACGATAAATATTGAGCGCTAGAGGGACGCCATCGGGATTGGCAAAGGTTACATCTACGGTCTCACGAACAGGAACGGGCGTAAACCCGCGAAGTGCATCGGTAAAACTGAAGGGCTGGTGTCTAAATGACGATCGATCGAGGTTGGGATCTTTTAAGGAATCTGGATTCAGATTAGAACGCATGGATTCATCAGCTTGCGATCGGGCCTGCGATAGCTGTGAGAGAGGTAATGCACTCAGAATAAGTGCCGCGACAATCAAAACAAGTGAAACACGAGTGGCCCAGCCAGATTGAAATTTGACAAGGCTGATAACTAACGCGACGGCGATCGTAACGTTGATTCCTAAAAGCCATGGACTGATTTCCGGTGTCCCAACGCTCAGAGGCAATAACGAAAAAATTGGAGCGGGAATGACAATCCAAATGCACAGCAAAAAACTGGTTAGGCAAAGGAGAAAAAGAAGTGCAGAGGAGAAGCCCATAGGAGTGACAATTAGCAATGACGAAGGCTTTTAAACAATACCAATCTTTCCTAAAATGTGGGCGATCGCAGCAGTTCGGTTTTGGACGCCGAGGCGACGATAAAGATTTTCCAAGTGTTTACGGACGGTGGCTTCACTACAGCCAATAGACTGAGCGATCGTGCGGGTTCCGTTGCCTCTCATCAGCAGATGAATCACTTCACGCTGGCGAGGCGTCAGTCCTAAATCAAGAAGTAGGGGATCGGATAAAGTCTCCATAATCTCAGAACTGTGGGCAATAAAATTCATTGCTTGCGTTTCAGCGCTGACAGGTCTGGGAGGATCCGTCAGCCTCGGATTTGCGATCGTTTTTATTTCAGTACTTTTGTGGATAAGCCAATCAAGTGCAATAGATTGTTCGAGTAGGATTTGTAGGGCTTGGTGAATAGACGTCAATGTTTCGATTTCAGGGTGATTAAAAGGACGATCGCGGCGCAATAGCAACACTCCTAGGGATGATATTTCTTGAACATCTCCCCTGAACGATCGGGCCTTCAGATTCAACATAAACAACAGCCCAGCTTCCATCAGTTCCGTTTGGGTGACACGGACACACCAGTCCTTACAGGTCTTGCAGGGAATATCCTTAGCGTGCCAAAGCCCAGAGGGACAGAGGGTTTTTAGATCAGCAGTGGTTGGGATGGCATGGTCCCAAAGGAGGACAGAGCGCAATTCCTCAAGAAGATTCCGCTGGAATGCCTCGATCGATCGACCGCTCCCCAGACGCTGCAAAATCCCCAATTCTTGTCCTTGATGCACTGACATATTTACGCTCCAAAGGAATATAAGTCATCTAGAGTTCTCTAGAATTTTAATTTTATTTAAAGAGATTTGAAAAAGATTTGTCTTTAACTAAAGGTTTGTCTTTAACTATAGAGTTTATTATCGGTACATTATTCGTAAATAGCTATAGATAATTACTATTGATTCCTATCATTCAAACCCACCCATAGGTTGAATCTGTTATCTATGCCTATGGTTGACGGTTAATTCGATCGTGACATTAATCGTCACAATCATAGAATGTTTCAAATCCCTGAAATAAGAGTTGTCATTGGATTTGAGGTTGCTTGTACGCTAAATGACGTATTGCTCATTTTGGCGTGACTGTGGTGTCATAGTCCTAATGCTGCACTCATTCGGGTAAGTCTGGATGATCAATCAAAACTTACCTTCAATTATTATCCTGCACAATTATTTATCTTGAAGCTGAATTTGTAAAACCGAATTTGCATATGAGGTTCGTTAGGCTTTGTATAGGTTTGAAGTCCTGCAAGACTAACATCAAAAACTTTATGCATCATTCTGAGTCGTCTCCCTTAGGGTATACACTCGGAAATTGTGATGAATTTTAATCACATCATTTGATGTGACTTTATTTAGATGATTTGCTCATCGGGAGGGAGTATGGTCAAGCCTAGATCCACTGCGATCGATTGCCCTGTAATACTAAGGTCAGCTTGCTTTCAGGAGGTCTCAGAGACAACAATATCGGCCCTTAGACGGCGAATTTCGGAACTGGACACTGCTTTAGGTCATGAGGTTTATTCCTGTGCTGGCAAACTTTCTGGCTCTTGCGAAGACGATGAGTTGGGTCTTTGGTACGTGGTTGAGGGGGGCTTGCGCATTGTTGCCTACGATACAAATCGAGCCTGCGAGGTTTCAATCGCCATACTTCATCCCGGCACTATTTTTGGGTCACTTTCTACATTGAGTGCGATCGATGTTGAAGAGGGCTGGATTGCACAGACTAAGGATGAACCCAATGCACTAAATCCCTATGGCTACCGGGTCATTGCGGCAACAGATTCAACCCTAGAATATCTAAGTGCAGATTTGGTGAAACTTCTTTCGCAAGAATCCGAACCCGTCAGAAAACGTTTGGGATGTGACTTGCGATCGCAGTGGCAACAGTGGAACGCTCGATTTCAGAGCAAGCAGGGTGACCTGCACAATAGTGCGAAAAAAATAGTCCAACCTTCAGAGATTCAGGCTTCAGAGTCTCAAGCGTTCGAGTTGCCTAAAAAACGATCGATGTTTCCAGCCTTGTCCAATCGATCGTCATTACAGGCATCATCAAACTCCGCAAAATCTGTCCGCATCCATCAGAAAAAGTCGATACCTACGTATCCGTCAAAGTCTGGAAATAATGGAGCTAACCATTCATTAAAGAGTCAGGCAAAAAATACATCCACGAAAAATGCATCAACGAATGCATCAACGAATGTCGTCGAATTTCCGACGTCAGGGCGATCGTCGTTGAGTCATGCCCGACCCTGGCGTGGGATGCCGTTCATAGAGCAGCAGAGCATGACCGACTGTGGGGCAACGTGTTTGGCCATGGTGTCTCAATACTGGGGGCAGCGTTATACCTTGCCCCAACTGCGGGAGATTTGTCATGTGGGCCGATCGGGCGCAACTTTAGCACACTTAGCCAAAGCCGCAGAGTCCCTCGGGTTTCAGGCGCGTCCGTTGCGGGTGAGCTGGAGCCACATGAAAGACGTGCGATCGCCGTGGATTGCCCATTGGGATGGGGAGCACTATGTGGTGGTCTATCCGTCGGTAATGCGGTGGGGACGATCGGTCGTGCGCATTGCAGATCCGGCATCAGGGCGTCAACAGCTCTCTGAGACTGAGTTTTTGCGTCACTGGACGGGGTTTGGGTTGTTGCTGGAGCCGACGCCGCAGTTTTATCAGCAGAAGCCGGAAAAGGCGCAGTCGTTGCAGCGGTTTTTGGGCTTGCTGATGCGGGAGTCTGGGCTGCTATGGCAGATTATTGGTATCACGCTGCTGGCCCAGGTTTTTAGTTTGATTTCGCCGATTTTTACGCAGATTATTCTGGATGATATTGTGGTGCATCGCAGTCTGGATGCCTTGCATGTCTTTGCCATTGGCGCACTCATGTTTGGCATTGGGCGCGTTGCTCTGACGTCGGTGCGGCAATATCTCTTGGATTATTTTGCGAATCGCTTGGATTTGACGTTGATGAGTGGCTTTATGCACCATGCGTTGCGATTGCCGTTGAAGTTTTTTGAAGATCGTCATGTGGGCGACATCATTACGCGCATTCAAGAAAACTCAAAAATTCAGCAGTTTCTCGTGCGTCAGGCAGTTTCAGTCTGGCTCGATGCAGCGATGGCGATCGTGTATGTCGTGCTGATGTTTTATTACAATGCGCAATTAGCGATGCTGGTGCTGGCGATGATTCCGCCGTTTGCGATTTTGACGCTAGTTGCTACGCCTTTCATGAAGAATCTGTCTCGATCGCTCTTCAAGGCCGATAGCGAAGAAACGTCTTTGGCGGTGGAGATGATGAATGGGATTGCGACCTTGAAAGCGACGGCCTCGGAGCAAGAACTGCGCTGGCGGTGGGAAGAGAAGCTGGTTAATTTACTCAATCAACGCTTCCGATTTCAGAAACTCTCTAACAACGTCAACTTAATCGGCGGCGTGATCAATGCGATCGCGACGACGGGGTTGCTGTGGTATGGGGCGTTCTTGGTGATTCAAGGACAGCTTACCGTGGGGCAGTTTGTGGCATTTAATATGCTGATTGGGAACGTAATTTCGCCGATGCTGGGCGTGATTGGCGTGTGGGATGAGTTTCAAGAAGTTTTGATTGCAATCGAGCGGCTGAATGACATTTTTGCGGCGACGCCTGAGGATTTGCAGCCGATTCAGCAATCTACTTCAAACTCTTCTCAAGACTCTAGCAATCTCACTTGGGTTCCGCAGATGACGCTGCCGACCATTGAGGGCGAAGTGTCTTTCGATCGCGTCAAGTTTGCCTACGATGGCCTTGAAGACAATCCGACGCTATCCGGACTTTCGTTTCAGGTTCGGCCCAATCAGTGTGTGGCGATCGTCGGTCGCAGTGGTTCTGGAAAGTCTACGCTCGTGAAACTTTTGCAGGGGCTGTACCATCCGACAAAGGGTCGTATTCTGATTGATGGTCATGATGTCAGTCATGTTTCGCCGCAGTCAATGCGATCGCAGTTGGGTGTGGTTCCGCAAGATTGCTTTTTGTTCTCTGGAACTATTGCAGAAAACATTCAACTCTATCGGCCTGACTATGTTCTGGAGGAAGTTGTGGCGGCGGCTAAGTTGGCTGAAGCTCATGCCTTTATTCAGGAAATGCCTTTAGGCTATCAGACGAAAGTAGGCGAACGCGGTGCGAATTTGTCGGGCGGTCAACGTCAGCGAATTGCGATCGCACGGGCATTGCTAGGCGATCCGGCGATGCTGATTCTAGACGAGGCTACCAGCGCGCTGGACACCGAATCTGAACGCCGCTTTCAACACAATCTTGAACGTCTAAGCCGCGATCGGACCACCTTTATCATTGCCCACCGACTCTCGACGGTGCAGCGGGCGGATCTGATTTTGGTGCTCGATCGAGGACTGCTGGTCGAACAAGGAACTCATGCTGACTTGATGGCAGAAGGAGGACTGTATTGTCACCTAGCTCAACAACAGTTGGCGGGTTGATTGGCCCTATAAGATTCTCCCCGGACGGCCCCCAGCCTCCAAATTTGGGAGGACATGAACCGGATAGATTAATAGCTTTGCATTGAGTGCTCTACATTTACTTTGGAGTTTGTGATCATGGTGAATTCAAAACACACTGCCCCTGATCGATCGCGTGATGTTTCTGCGGTTCCAACAACAGCACCGCAAGCCTTTAGAAATCCACAGCTAAACCCGGTCCGACCCTCTCGTGCGGTTGCGCCTTGGTCGGATTCGGTGCAGTCGGTATTGGATCAGCCTGCGTCTACGTTGCCGTTGAAATTTGCTCTATGTGGAGTGACTTTTTTTGGCTTGTTTCTTGCGTGGGCGTGGATCGGTCAAGTCGATGAAGTGGCTAAGGCTCCTGGAAAAATCTCGCCCCAAGATGAAGCGGTGCAGGTGCAGCCTGTGGAATTGGGGAAAGTGGCGCAGGTACTCGTCAAAGAGGGCCAAAGTGTGAACAAAGGGCAGGTGATGCTGGCGCTGGAAAATGAACTCGACACGCAATCGGTGACGCATCTGCAAACGGTGCTGATGTCACAACAGAGTGAACTCGGCCAGACGGCGATTATGCTTGAAAAAATGCGATCGCAACTCGAAACGCGATCGCTCATCTCAGGCAGCGATCTCAAGTCTCACCAGGCCACCATTGAGCAAAATGAGAAAATCGCTGAAACCCAGTCTGCGCTTGTTCGTGAACTTGAAGCCGATGCCACTGCACAGCAGGAACGCGTCGCTCGATTACGTCCTCTTGTAGACGCAGGCGCACTGCCTCGCGATCGTATTTTTGACATGGAACAGGCATTGCGCGATCGCTCCCGGTCTATCACTGAGAGCAATGGCAAACTCAAACAAGCAGGTGGCGATCGCGATCGATTAGCGGCAGAACTCGATCGAAAGCAATCTGAAGCGACCCAATCTCAACTTACAACACAACAGGAAATAGAACAGTTACATTTGCGACAAACTGAACTTCGCGGCAAAATGCGAGAAACTCAATCGCAAATCACCATGGCGCAGACGAAGAAAGATCAACGCTACGTGTATGCGCCTGCGAGTGGACAAATCACGACCCTTAATTTGAAACATAGTGGTCAGGTGGTGCAGCCCGGACAGGCGATCGCGGAAATTGCGCCGCAGGGTAAGCCGTTGATTTTGTCTACGCTGTTGCCCAGTCGTGAAGCGGGGTTTGTAAAGCCGGGAATGGTGACGCAGATTAAGTTTGATGCTTTTGCCTATCAGGATTTTGGGGTGGTTCCGGGGAAGGTTTTGTCCGTGTCGCCCGATAGCAAAACCTTAGAAAAAGGCGGCCCGGTCGTGTATCGCGTGGATATTGCGATCGATCGACCCAATATCCGTGCCCACGGCCAAACCATTACGCTGAAAACCGGACAAACCGGAACAGCAGAAATCATCACGCGTCGTCGTCGGATTTTGGATTTATTCCTCGATCCCATTCGCCAGCTCCAAGGGAACATCAGTCTTTAGATAGACGAATCTGCTATTCAATTGCGATCACCATTAGGAACAGGGCTATGAATTATTCTTCAACTCGATCGAACCAAAATGTAATCGATCGATCTGCTCAACAAGAGCTGCAAGATGCTGAACATATCATTGCTGCAATTCTTCTTGGAAAGTACTCTTGGGCCTGCGTTTTGATGCTTCAGCGCATGGGATATAACCCGATGGATTACATTCCTTATCGGACTTACAAACGTTTGATGAATGAACAAGGTAATTCTAAGAAAAACGTTGAGAATTAAGTTGTCTATTTGACAAAAAGATTTCTTGCCAGTATGGCAACATTAAAGAAAACTTAGCGACTATACTAGCTAGATAGTTAGAAAATCATCATTGAACAGTGGGTATTCTAAGGCTGGGATAGATGGTTTTTACTTGTAAACGTATCATTGTTAGAGGTATATCCATGGTTATTATTCGCAACTTAGATGTCTGTGAAGTAGCATCCGATCGCGACCAAGTTCGAGGCGGAATTCTGACGATCTCACAGAATTTATTGACTCTTATCGATATAGATTCGGTCTTGTTTGTAAGTGCTTTTACATCGACAGATGGCGTTAGCCTCGCCTCGGCATCATCATTTGCCACTACGATTTCATCTTCGGGTGGTTCGAGTTCGAGTTCATCTAGTAGTGCAACAATCTAAACTGGAATAGAGCGCTTTAAAAGCGTTGGAATATCATTAGAGTCACCTATTCGGGTGGCTTTTTTATGGCTCAATTTAAAATCTTAATGATGCTTGCTAAAGCTGAAGAGTAGGACTACAAAACACATCTTGCAAACCTGCCAATTTGGCAAGACAGTTGAAGTCAAATTGACTATATTAGACACATCGAGAACATCACTCGAACCTAAATTACTACTACCAACCGAGAAATCAAATGAAAATCAACAACCTAAACCATATCGAAGTTGCTACTCAAGAAATCGTCGGTGGCGGCAGAAATCGTTACTACTATGCTAGACCTGTTTACGTTAACACCGCCAACGCTTTTGCTGATGCAGCAGCTTTCGGTAGAAATACGGCAACTGTTACCTCTACGGGCACTTTCGTTGTCAGTGGCTTTAGTTCCCTTTCTGGATCTTCTTCAAGCTCAACTGCGATCGGTTAGATTGATTTGAGATAAGCCTAGCCACATCGAATTTACGGTGAGTGCTAGGCTTATTTTTAATTATTATGCGATCGCTTCTTAGTTCAGGACCGATCGAGATTTATATGTTATTCCATTGGAGGGTATAGCCATGTTAATTAATGACTTGAGTCATGTCAGTGTAACAACTGAAAACATCTCGGGTGGTCGCAAAGCAGTCGCTAGTGCATTTGCGATCGCATTTGCATTTGGAAATCGTTTGACGACGACCACAACCGTGACGACTGTAGTGGCTAGCGCAGGGTCATTCTCAGGCTAGTCGTTCATATACTGGATGGCTCATCGTTAATGGAATGAGTCAGCAAAATTAGATATTGATTCTTAAGGAGGCAGATGTCATGATTTTAGTTCAAGACTTGCAAGTTTTAGAGTTTGTGAAAGAAGCCGATCGAATCTCTGGTGCGATCGGTCGTCCGAGCTTCTCGACGTCGATTAATGGCATTGTTATTGCAGGCGTGTCTGGACAGGTCGCTGGAACTGTGACTCCTAATAGGATCAGTTACAGCGTTTCTTACGGGACAGCAGGATTTGCTGCGGGGGCTGTTGCAGGCGCAATTTCAGTCAATGGCGTCGTAGTAGCGGGTACTGTAACGGGTGGCGGTTTTTCCACCTAAGTCAATTGTGACTGCAATTGATTTCGATCGCTGCTGGGCTATGCTACGGCGGCGATTTCTGTTAATGTTGCACTGACTTTGCATGGGTGTTGATGCCATGACTATGAATTCAGAATTATTAATTAATTATCTAAAAGAACGATTGCAATATCGAACGATTGCTGATGCCGAAACTCAGGTCCAAATCCTACGTCAGGCAGCGATTGATTACGGCATCCAGGTTCCTGAAGACGACATCCAAGAAGAAGGCGATCGACAGCGACGTGAGCTTCGATTAGAGCGTGCGGATCAAACGCTTGCTTGGCTGGAATCAGAAGAGATTACGCCAGATCAGTGGGAGCGTGGCATTACCGATCAGCTTCTACGAGTGGTGATGGCGGAGCATTTGTTTGGGAAAGATGTCGAACGGATCTTTATTGAAAATCGGCTTAATTATGATGGACGATCGCTGTATCGGTTAGAAGTTTCTGATAAGGCTTTGGCGCAAGAATTGTTTTATCAAATTGAAGATGGGGAGATTAGTTTCTTCGAGGCGGCTCATGAGTATAATGAATCTGAGGTGCGGCGCGATCGATGTGGATTTGAAGGGATTGTACATCGCTTCGACTTGCCAAATGCTCAGGCAGAAGCGGTCTTTGATGCGGTGCCTCACCAGGTCTTAGTGCCAATGGAAACAGAGACTGGTTTTTGTTTATTGTGGATCGATCGGATTGTCCCGGCAACATTAACGCCGACTGTGCGGACGACAATCTTAGAAGAGATGCTGACCCAATGGCTTGCGGCTGAAATGATTCGCTGGAAACATGACATACCGGAGATTAACGATGCACTACTCTAAATATGCGGCTTCACATCGACACGACCCCCATCACACTCATGACTCGATCGCCTCTGCAAGAGCTTATGTAGAGACGCAACGCTCAACCCTTGGGGATGAATTGTTAGAGGTGAGTGTTGAAACCTCTATTTATCACGATGTGATTTTCCAAGTGGATCCCAATGGCACCATTACACTTATTTCTACGCCTGAGCCTGTGCAGGTGAGCCGCAGCTTTTCTTCTGCACAGGCTCAAGGATAGGGTCGCATTTGGGTCAGATTGAATCCAACTCTAACTCAACGGCATACAAGGTTCGGGAATTTCGCTACACTGGGAGGAAGTTAGTTTCCTCTCAGTTTTTTGCGTGTTTTAGGGACCAGTAGCTATGCCGATCGCTCTTTTTCTACAAGCTATTCAAGCATTGACGGGTTCGCAGTTTGTGAAGGATAAGCTGCAACGGAGTGAGCATGTGATTCGGGTGCTGAAGGCTGTGGGTATCGATCCGGAGCATCCGCCAGAGGATTTTGAGGCGGTGTATGCGTATGCGCTTGTGGAGTATGGCTATGGGAAGCCGGATGTTTGTTTGGAGATTTTTCGGGCGAGGGAGATTCGATCGGGGTTGCGGCGGAGTTTTGATGGGAATGATCCGCAGGGTTGGTTGACGATCGGGGAGGCGTTTTTGGCTTCGTCGGAGATTGGGGAGAAGGTGCGATCGGTGGGTTGTGATCCGAAGCGGGAATTAGCGGAGTTTGCGGCGGCTTTTTTGAAGGTGACTCGTCGATCGCAAACGCCAAAGGAAACGCTAGTTCAACATCAGTTACGTAAGATTGAACGGACGATCGATCGGAAGTTGGAACAGGTGGCGGGACAGTTGGAAGCCCTGAAAAATCCTGCGGCGTTATCACCGGAAGAAACGCTGACATTAGCTTCTGCGAATTGTCGGGCGGCGGGGTTGGGAGGGCAGATGCGTGAGTGGTTTGAGGTATTGGGGTTTCGGTTGGAGGGGACTGAGTTGTGGGAGGTGGACTTTTTTGAATGGGTGATTAATATTCCGAAGCGGCGGGGGTTCGATCGGGTGTTGGTGCGGGGGATTGCAGGGGAGGCGGGGGTGCGGGATGTGTTGGCGTTGCGGGAGTCGGTGGTGGGACAAAGGACGGATGAGGGTTGGTTGGTGTCGGCACGGCGGATTTCGCAGGCGGCGAGGGTCGAGTTGGATAAGGCTGAGAATGAGGATTTGCTGGGGTTGACGTTTGATGAGTTGCTCGATCAGGATGCGGATTTTGGGGGATATGTGGATTGGTTGGAGCGGGAGATTGTCGATCGTAAGGTGGAGGCGCGGTATGTGCCGTTGGCTTGTAGTAAGGAGGAGTTTGACCCGGTGACGCATCAGCGGTTGGGGGTAAGCCAGTATGGTGAGGGAGATGGCTGGACGGAGGGCTATATTGATCTTTGGCTGGATGATCCGGCGAAGGAGCATTTGTCGATTTTGGGGGAGTTTGGGACGGGGAAGACTTGGTTGACGTTGCACTATGCGTTGACGGCATTGCGATCGTATCAGGATGCGAAAAACCGTGGGGCAGTGCGTCCGAGGTTGCCTATTGTGATTCCTTTGCGGGATTATGCGAAGGCGGTGAGTGTGGAGTCGTTGTTTTCGGAGTTCTTTTTTAGGAAGCATGAGATTCCGATTCCGGGGTATTCGGCGTTTGAAAAATTGAACCGAATGGGGAAGTTGCTGTTGATTTTTGATGGGTTTGATGAGATGGCGGCGCGAGTGGATAAGCAGCAGATGATTAATAATTTTTGGGAATTGGCGAAGGTGGTTGTTCCTGGATCGAAGGTGATTTTGACTTGTCGGACGGAGCATTTTCCGGAGGCGCGGGAAGGTCGATCGCTTCTCAATGCGGAGTTGCAGGCTTCGACTCGGGGATTGTCGGGGGAGACGCCGCAGTTTGAGGTGTTGGAGTTGGAGAAGTTTGGAGATGAGCAGATAAGGCGGGTGTTGGGGTTTTCGGCGTCGGAGGGGACAATAGCGCAGGTGATGGGAAATCCGCAGTTGTTGGATTTGGCGCGGCGGCCTGTGATGACGGAGTTGATTTTGGAGGCGTTGCCGGATATTGAGGCGGGGAAACCTGTGGATATGTCGCGGGTGTATTTGTATGCGGTGCGGCGCAAGATGGAGCGGGATATTCGGGCGGAGCGGACGTTTACGTCGATGGCGGATAAGCTCTATTTTCTGTGTGAGTTGTCGTGGGAAATGTTGTCGAACGATCGCATGAGTTTGAATTATCGTGAGTTTCCCGATCGGATTCGTAAGTTGTTTGGGTCGGCGGTGCAGGAGGAGAAGGATTTGGATCATTGGCATTACGACATGATGGGGCAGACGATGTTAATCCGCAATTCGGATGGCGATTATCAACCTGCCCATCGATCGCTTTTGGAGTTTTTTGTGGCGTTTAAGTTTGCGGCGGAACTAGGGGCGTTGGCTCCTGATTTTCTGGAGTTGGCACAGATGAAGTCGGGAATCGATAAGTCTTTGGAGCCGCGTGACTATACTTGGTCGGAATACTTTGGGGGTAGGGCTGTTGCTCCTCTGAAGGGGTTTGTTACGGAGAGTTTGGAGGTGTTGCGATCGGGCTTTGGGAAGGAGGTGTTGAGTAAGGCTCTTTTAGATTTACTAAAGCCGATTTTAAGTGAACATAGTATTAATCATTTTTTAGTTATGCTTAATGATTTGTTTGAAAATCAATTAGACCAAACTAGTTATACAAGTGGAAATATTATTAATCTACTCATTCATCTTGATCCTCTAGCACTGGCAGGGAAGAATTTAAGCAACATAATCATTAGAGGGGCAAATTTTACGCAGTCAATTTTGCAAAACACAAATTTATCCCAAAGTATTTTTGCTGATTGTACTTTTAGCTCAGAATCAGGGAGAACTCATTCAATTCAATTTAGTAATAACAATGAATTTTTTGCAACAGGTGAGTCTAGTGGGGATATTAGATTATGGAGAACTTTAGATGGTCAACAGACTTCAATTCTAAAGGGTCACAAAGATTGGGTTAGATGTATTCTATTTAATTTGAATGGATCAATTTTATTTAGCAGCAGTGATGATCAAGAAATCAGGATCTGGGATTTGAAAAATGGACGCTGCATAGAAGTACTGGCTGGGCATCAAGGTAGAGTTTACTCACTTCAGCTAACTGCCGATCAATCTACGTTAGTTAGTGTAAGTAATGATAGAAGCATTAAGATTTGGAGCCTTTCAAGTTATATATGTATCAAAACCTTATTAGGTCATCATCGAAGTGTAAATTCCATAAAATTAATTGAGGATGATAAATTCTTGGTTACTTGTAGCGATGATAAAACTATTAAAATTTGGGATATGCAATCTAAATTGTGTATTCAAACATTAGAAGACCATACAGATGAAGTATTGTCTATTGTTTATCTTGCTAAGTGCAACATGATCGCCAGTAGTAGTAAAGATAAGACAGTTAAAATCTGGGATTGGAAAACAGGGCAATGTTATAAGACTCTCTCAGTCAATAGTGATATATCTTGCCTTGTATATAGTGAGATTAAAGATTTGTTGATTGGTGGAACTGAATTAAATTTAATGATATGGGATGCCATAAATTTTGAGTATATAGACAATTTCCCAGGTTCAGCATCTACTTTCAACTCAATATCAATAACTTCAGACAGCCAAATATTAGCGAGTGCTAGCTATGAATCTGGATTCTCTTTTTGGAATCTAGAAACTAAGGAGTGTTTCAAGCATATAACAGGTAATATAGTTCCAGCTTATTCAGTCTCAATGGATAAAGAAAGTCGTATTTTAGTAACTTGCAGCAATAAGAGAATTATTATTTGGGATTTTAAAACAGGTGATTTCTTGAAAATTCTATCTGGTCATGAAGATGTAATTTGGGAAATAGATATTTCTCCATGTGACGGTTTCTTAGTAAGTACTAGTGCAGACAAGACTGCGAAAATCTGGAACATTGATACTGGTGAATGTATCAGAACTCTAAGAGGGCATACAAACAGAATCTATTCAGTTACATTTAGTCCTGACGGAAAAAGTATAGCAACAGCTAGCGCAGATGGTTCGGTAAGAGTTTGGGATACTCACAGTGGAAAATGTATTCATATTCTAAAGGGGCATAGTGAGAAAGTTTGGGCTGTAAGATTTAGTCAAGACGGAAATTTTATTTCTAGTGGATCAAGAGATAAGACAATTAAAATTTGGAGCTTTAATACTGGAGAATGCCTTAAAACGCTGGGAGGTGGGACTGACAATATAAATTGTTTTGCTTTTAGTAGTAAAGATAATTTACTCGCTAGTGCTGGACACGATAAAATTATTAAGATATGGAACTTTAAGTCAGGAGAGTGTTTATTAACGTTAGAAGGACATAGTTCTCGTATCAACTCACTAGCGTTTGACTCAGAAAATTATTGGTTGTTAAGTGGCGGTAGCGACTCACTGGTGAAGATATGGGATTTGAATACTCAAACTTGCATTAAAGAATTTACTGAAGATGTTTCTCCTGTATGGGCTATTTCATTAAATCGTAACAATAAACTAGTTGCTGTAGGAAGCTTAGATTCATCAGTTAAGGTTTGGGATATTGAGACTGGTATTTGCTTAAAGCGATTCTACACAAAATTTGTTTACGAAGGTATGAACATCACTGGGGTCAAAGGTTTAACTCCCGGTACGATTTCTACACTCAAAGCGCTTGGTGCAGTGGAGGATGAGGAATGAAGAATTGAGAAGTTAGAATTGAGAAGGGGAGGGAGGGGCGATCGGAGAATTGCAAGATCGATTAAAATGGAATCTATTAAGAGGATTATCAAATGAATACAGAGACGATCGATCGTACTATCAATCTCCGAATGGTTGAGTCTATCCTTTACCAAATCTGTTCTCTGACTAATGAAGAGCGAAAATTGTTGGAGAAACGCCTGTCCGAAGAACTCCCCGAGTATCCTGAACTCACATCAGAAGAACTGATTCAAATGTCTGCACAAGGCGGGGCTTTTGACTTCTGGCGGGATGAACCAGAAATTTATAGTATCGAAGATGGAGAGCCGATCGAATGGTAAACAAAGGAGATGTTGTACTGGTTTATTTCCCATTTAGTAACGATCCTAGGCAAACTAAACCTCGCCCTGCGGTAATTCTATGGGTTAGTCAAACCGGAGAGGACGTAACTTTCTGCGCGATCACATCTCAAAACATGGGTCAGCTATTCCCAGAAGATATTCCTATTATTCTAGAAGATCCAGAATTTGTAGGGACTGGACTACGAGTTCCTTCCAAAATTAGAACCACGAGAATTGCAACATTAACGAAGAAAGATGTCATCAAACGGTTTGGTAAACTTGGGGAAACCAAATTAGAATCCTCAATGAAAAAATGATTGAAATGTTTCAATTATGATTACATAATCTCTTATGCTAAAGGTTTAACTCCTGGGACGATCGCCTCTCTCAAAGCATTAA
Source organism: Synechococcales cyanobacterium (assembly GCA_043764895.1). Lineage (GTDB taxonomy): Bacteria > Cyanobacteriota > Cyanobacteriia > Leptolyngbyales > Leptolyngbyaceae > JAAFJU01. The sequence continues at coordinate 29,305 of JAYUJY010000227.1, forward strand.
GAGCGATCGAGGATGAGGAAGTTAGAGGTGAGAATGTAGAATGAAGAGGGGAGGGCGATCGGAGTAGTTGAGAATTGAGAATGAAGATTGTAGAATTGAGAAACCTTAGGGAGAAAACCTGATGACTGTTCAAACCGTTAATTCTAGACTTCTTGAACTGCTGAAGCAAACGATCGATACGCTGTCATCTACCGAGAAAAATATCCTTCGATCGCACCTTCTTCAGCAAGATACCTTGGAAGAACCTAAACAATCTGCGATCGACATTATCATGTCAGGACCGGGACAGCAGATTTTTCAAACACCGGAAGAAGCCGATCGGTACCTTCAAGAAGAGCGTGACTCATGGGACAACTAAATCTTCCACCCTCAAGCTTAATCTACCTCGATACGGTTGCCATTATTTACAGCATTGAACGGTTTCCTGGATACACTACTTTGCTTGATCCGATGTGGCAGAAATTGCGATCGGGGGAGATTTCGATCGTCACTAGCGAACTTTCTCTTTTGGAAACGCTCGTAAGACCTATTCGAGAATCTAATACTGATTTGATTAGACGATATGAAACGTTACTTCTCTCCTCAGAAGTTAGCCTAACTCCAATCACACAATCTGTCCTCAAAGATGCTGCGACGATTCGCGCTCACAATAATATCAAAACACCTGATTCAATACATGCCGCAACCGCAATGAATAGTCAATGTAATTTTTTCATTACTAATGATGCAGGGTTTCGTAAGATTTCTGGGCTTCCAGCTATTATTTTAAAGGACGTTTTGAATGCTTAATACAACGTTTGAACGATCGCCCCTAGGTCGGCATGAACATCACTGGGGGCAAAGGTTTATCTTCTGAGACGCAATCGCTACTCTTAAGGCGTTGGGAGCGGTGGAGAATGAAGAAGTGAGAGGTGAGAATGTAGAATGAAGAGGGAGGGGCGATGGTTTTATATTGGCAAGTAATGATTTAAAATGGAATTTATTAGGAGGACTCCAATATGACTACTCTAGAGAAAATTATTCAAGATTTATCTAACATGGATGAACAGCAGCTTGAAGAAGTTTCGGCATTGATCACAACTGTTAATCTTCAACCAAAATCAGTACCTTGCGATCGAGATAATATCCTAGACTTTATCCATCACATGCGATCGACACTTCCCCAACGAACCGCCGAAGAAATTGATCGACAAATTCGCGAGGAACGTGACTCATGGGACGATTAAATCTACAAGATGGCGCGATCGTTTATGTTGATTCTGCCATCTTCATTTACACATTACAAAGTGATCAAAGATATTTCTCAATACTCAACCCATTCTGGGAGAATTTTCAATCTCGTAAAATTCAGATTGTCACGAGTGAACTCACGCTAATGGAAATTCTTGTCCAACCGCTTAAATTAGCAGATTCTCAAAGAATTAAGGGCTATGAAAGATTTCTCACGGAATCCGACATTCAACTAATGCCCATTAGTCGTCAGATTCTCAAGGAGGCGGCACAACTACGATCGATTAAGAGAATTAAAACTCCAGACGCAATTCATGCAAGTACTGCTATTCACTATGGATGCACAATGTTTTTCACTAACGATCGAGGTTTCCAAAATACACCAGGATTACAAGTAATTATCCTTGATCAAGTGGTGGAGTCGTAAAGGAAATGTAATCGATCGCCCCTAGGTCGGCATGAACATCACTGGGGTCAAAGGTTTAACTCCCGCTACGATCGCTTCTCTTAAGGCGTTGGGGGCGGTGGAGAATGGAGAATGATGAAGTTAGAATTGAGAATGGGAGGGGCGATCGTTTTATATCGATCGGTAAAAATCTATAATGGAGACCAATTAGGAGAAAAATCATGAGTAGTAAAGTCAGTGTCGTGGTCGAACGGAATGAGTCTGGATACCTAATCTCATTTCCTGAATCAGAAAATCAGCAATTTCAAGATCAGTCCTTTGAAGTAGTTATTGCTAAATTGAAAGAAACTTTGAGTCAAGAGCTATCCTCTTCTCAAGTCAACGTAAAACCTACCACCGGACAATCCCTGTTGAGATTAGCCCAGAGATTTTCCGCAGATATGAGCGAAGATGAAATCAATCAACTTCCAATAGATGCCGCCCAAAACCATGATCATTATCTCTACAGAACTGGAGAAAATTAACCATGAAGCAGATTTTCGCGGACACCTTTTACTGGATCGCACTCACGAATTCCCGCGACAACTGGCATCAAGGAGTTCTTGAACTCACCGCAACGCTCGATCGAATCCAAATCATCACAACTGATGAAGTCCTCACCGAAGTGCTTAACTTCCTTTGCACCCATGGACCACCCATGCGCCGACGCACCGCTCAACTCGTCCGAGATATTCTAGAAGACTCCAACATTGAAGTCATCTCACAAACTCATTCGTCATTCAATCAAGGACTCATGCTTTATGAAAAACGATTAGATAAAGCTTATAGCCTGACAGATTGTATTTCAATGCAAACAATGAAGCAGATGAATATTGAAGAAATCCTAACCCATGATAAACACTTTACACAGGAGGGTTTTACAATTTTGTTTAAAGATAACTGACAACACGATCGCCCCTAGGTCGGTATGAACATCACTGGAGTCAAAGGGGTTTAACTCCTGGGACGATTGCTACTCTTAAGGCGTTGGGAGCCGTGGAGAATGAGGAATGAAGAAGTTAGAATTGAGAAGGGGCGGGGCGATCGTTTTATAATTGTCAGCAAAAATCTATAATGGGAAGCAATTAGGAGCACGATTATGACTACAACGATCGACACCCCCACTGCCTACGACGAAATCATCGACTTCCTCGCCGCAGGTATCACACCCAAAGCACTCATTGAATTCCAACCGTCCGAAGCGTCAAAAGAACGAGTAGGCGACCTGATCTTTCGCGAAAAAAATACAGGATTGACGATCGATGAAAAAGTAGAACTAGATCAATACATGACTCTCGAACATCTTCTCCGTCTTGCCAAAGCCCGTGCCCATCAGCATCTAAACCCGGCATAGGCTATGGAAAGACCTTACCTATCCCAAGAACTTCGCAAACTTGTGCTCGATCGTGCCGATCGCCTCTGTGAATATTGTCTTATTCATTCTGATGACACGATTTTAGGCTGTTCGATCGACCATATTATTAGTCTTAAACACAAAGGACCAAACGAAGCCATTAATCTCGCCCATGCGTGCATTTTTTGTAACCGCTACAAAGGTAGTGATATTGGTTCTATTATTTGGGAAACTCAAGAATTTGTCCGATTTTATAATCCTCGTCGAGATCAATGGGGCGAACACTTTCGATTGGAAATCAGCACCATTACTCCGATGAGTTCGATCGGCGAAGTTACTGCAAGAGTTTTAGGGTTTAACGATCGGAATCGATTGATAGAACGACAAATCCTAATCGATCGAGGACTTTACTCACATCCATCAGCACAGAAAAGAATGAGTCTGTGAATCGATCGCCCCTAGGTTGGCATGAACATCACTGGCGTCAAAGGTTTATCTTCTGGGACGTTGGCGAAGCCTCTCCCTTGGAGAATCGCTACTCTTAAGGCGTTGGGGGCGGTGGAGGATGAGGAATTGAGAATGTAGAATGTAGAATAGAAAATAACTTCAATGGGTCAATAAATCTATGGCAAAAGATTTCTTCCATAACACGGTTAGACACGCGCTTGAAAAAGACGGCTGGCTTATCACTCATGATCCCCTCTTTATCAGTTTTGGGGGTGTTGAGATGTTCATTGATATTGGAGCCGAACAAATTCTAGGCGCAGAGCGTAATGGTGAGAAAATTGCAGTTGAAATAAAGAGTTTCATCGGACTGTCTGCAACCACAGAATTCAACTCAGCCTTAGGGCAGTTCCTTAAATATAAACTTGCCCTTGAAGAAGAGCAGCCCGATCGGACTCTCTATCTAGCAATCCCGGTCGATACCTACCGATCGTTTTTCAGCTTAGAACTTCCCCGTCGTTTGGTCGAACGCTATCAAGTTCGGTTAATCGTTTATAATCCAAAAAAGGAGGAAATTTTCAAATGGCAAAAGTAGAACATTATCGTCAACTTGTACAGGAACTACTGACCGCTCATAGTGAGATTGACTTCGGTAATCCAGAGCTAGAATCAGAACTTATTTTAGATCTTGTCCGCGATCGATACCAATTAGTTCATGTCGGTTGGTTTGAGGAACAACGGATCTATGGCTGTAGTTTGCACATCGATATTCGGGATGAAAAAATTTGGATTCAACATGATGGTACAGAAGGTGGAATTGCACAGGAAATGATCGATCGCGGTGTTCCAAAACAAGATATTGTCCTTGCCTTTCATTCACCCTTTAAACGACAATTTACTGAATTCGCTGTTTGCTGATGTCAAGGCATCGATCGCCCCTAGGTCGGCATGAACATCACTGGAGTCAACGGTTTAACTCCTACGACGTTGGCGAAGCCTCTCCCTTGGAGAATCGCTACACTCAAAGTGCTTGGTGCGATGGGGGATGAGGAATGATGAATTGAGAATGTAGAAGTGAGAAGGGGAGGGGCGATCAAAAATGAAGAAGTGAGAGGTGAGAAGTTAGAATGAGGAAGATCGATCGCAGAAGATTAGTTATGTTACTAATACTACCAAGCGTAAGTTGCCCTATGATTAAAGGAAGGAATCTCTCAACGTGAGGAAACGGATGCCCAGACTGTCAGCCGCTATCATTGACTTAAGTGACTCAGAGCAATCAGAATTAGACAGAATAATCCATGGGAAGCGAACGGAACAACAAATCGCCCTCCGCGCCAAAATCATTGTGAAAGCGTCAGAAGGAGTGACTCACGAGGAGTTGGCGAGGGCTTTAGCGGTGAGTCATGAGATGAGTCGGGTGTGGCGACGACGGTGGTTAGAATTAAGGGCGCTGGAAATTCCGGTAGAAGAGCGTCTGTAAGATGCACCGAGGTCCGGGGCACCGCTCACCTTTACTTTAGAACAAATTACCCAACTCTACGCCATTGCCTGTAATCCACCAGAACAATACGGTCGTCCCATCAGTCACTGGAGCCGCCGAGAATTAGCCGATGAATTAATGAAACAGCACATCGCCCTAGTCCATCAGTGAACGACAGGTCGGGCGATATATGGAAGAAGCAGACTTAAAGCCACACCGAAGCGGGTACTGGCTCAACCCCCCCGACCATCAGTTCCAATCCAAGGTCGAAGATATCTGCCAGCTTTATGCAACAGCGAAGCGAACAAGGCGAATTGACCCTTAGTTTGGATGAAATGACGGGAATCCAGGCTTTAGAACGGACGATGCCCGATATCGCGATGAAACCAGGTCGCATCGCGAAACGAGAATTTGAATACCAATGCAATGGCACCCAAAATTTAATTGCTAGTTTTAATGTCGCGACGGGAGCAATCGACCACGCGACCGTGGGTTCGACCCGGGCCGAAGCCGACTTAGCGACCATTCGATCGATATCAACGCCGCATCCAGATTCCCCCCTAAAAACTGCGATCGTGCAATCTCCAACCAATCCTTAGTCCTAACATCCGCCACCCCCATTGGCTCACCGATCGCCCTCTCCCCGCGTCGCCTTCTCCGTCAAAATCCGTTCCTTCAACGCCCAAGCATCCGCCGTACTCTCTATCTTCAACGCCTTATCGATCGATCCCAACGCCGCATCCACATCCCTCACTTGGAACTACGATCGTGCTATCTCCAGCCAAACATTCATTACAACCATCAAGCCTCTCTCAACCAATAGATACGGATTGGTTAATATGTGAATGGGTGATGTAAGAACGGCCTTTATTAGAAACGCCCTAAAACCGCGACATCCAAAATCCCGCCCCAAATAACAAACCACACCAGAAATGCATCTTGACCGCGATCAGCCGACAAAAAACTAGTTTGTGAGGCTGGTCATAGTAATTAAGAATCGTTGTACAGAGCTGCCGAGCCACGGGAACGCTTCCCAAAGCCGCCAACGTCCACACGGGGAATTTTCCCGTCATCACCCCTAGGACGATTGCCCCATAAACCCCAGCACAAATCCACGGCAACAACTTCGCACTGCGTTCACTGCCTAACCGCACCACAGGCGATCGTTTTCCCATCAAGGCATCATCCTTGACTTGGTTAAAATGCGAACAAAACAGAATCAAACTCGTAATCACACCCACCACAATAGAAGCCACCAGATTCACGCCGCTATAGGTCTGCGTTTGACTGTAATAGCTCGCCGACATCGCCAATGGCCCAAAGGCAAAGAAACATAGAATCTCACCTAGACCCTTATAGCTCAACCGAAACGGCGGTCCCTGATAAACATAGCCGATCGCACAACAGGCCACAATCAACCCAATCACCGTCCAATCCTGCTGCGCCCAGGCAATACTCCCAATGCCCATCAGACCCATCAATAAACATAAATTGCTAATCCAAAAAATCAGCGACTTCCGTCCGGTAATATTGACCACCGAATTAAACTTATTGACATCGACCCCTGTTTCAGAATCAAAGACATCATTGCTTAGGTTTTCCCAGGCCAAAATCAGAATCGCACTGCCCAAAAACACACTAAAACTCGCGAGATTAAATCGCCCCGTCTCGGAATATGCGATCGCACTCCCGATCCAAATCGGCATTACCGCGACACTGTACATTGGCGGCTTGATAGCAGCCCACCAAAGTTTTCGCCCTGTGAGAGCAGGCATAGTCTTAGTGGGAGTGACATTGCGATCGATCGACTGGCTAGTCATTCCGAGGTACCTGTAAATCGAGAACTCTAGATAAGTTATAGTGTCTCACCGGAGATTGCTGCGGATTGCGAGGAATTATAAAAACGTTACAGTCGAAGGCAGTAGAATAAGATAAATCTCGAAGTTTTGTTGCAGGTCCAACAAAGTGGAACTCTTTCGCGATAATTGGTCCTACCTCAAAGTTGAAATCAATTGGTTAGAGCGTATTCTCCTGAATGCCGCTGCCAAACTGCGCAAAACTGAAGCAACCACAGCCCGCTTTGCCAAAACCAAAGCCGATCGCGCCACCCATAGCTGGTGGGAAGGACTCGTTACCTTTGAAAAAGTAGGCTACGACTCACCGCCCGCCGCCGCCCAAAAATCGCTGAAATCGCTGCCCTATCAGCAGCAGCTTGACCTCCGAGTCGCCGCGTCTCAAACCCAAGGCATTCCGCTCGCCCTGCCTGCCCTCTGCGATCGCTACAATCTATCCCTCTTTGAGAAACAAACCATTCTCCTCGCCCTCGCCCCAGAAGTTCATCGCCGCTATGGCGAACTATGCGGCTATCTCGCGGGCCATGATGGCGTCAGCTTGCCCAATGTGGATCTTGCCTTGCGACTGTTTTGCCGAGACGATCGGACCTGGCGACAAGGCCGATCGCAGCTTCAGTCCGGCCTTCTCATCCAACAGACTATTCTCCTCCCCACCGATCGCCTCGACCAATCCTTCCTAGAATCGCCACTTAAGCTTTCCCCCCCGATCGTCAACACCCTTCTCGCCGATCACCCCACGCCTCAACTGTCCCAACCGCTCACCCCCCAACGCCCCATTCTCAATTCTCAATTCTCAATTCCACCTTCTTTCCATCGCGCGCTCCACCACCTCCAATCCGCAAACGCTACCGCACTTATTACTGCACACTCTACTGCCCAAGTTGCCCAATGGATCGGACTCGATCGCATCCTCAGTCCCCCCGAAAAAACCAACCTCTACCACCATCTTGCAGCGGCCTTAAATCTCTCTATTGTTGCTCTTGACTTAGCGATTCTAACGGACAACGATCAAACGCAGATTTTGCGACCGAGTTCGTCCCCAACCCCGTCGCTACTCGTCGTCACCTCGGCCCAACGGTGGCTATCGCGATCGGGAACCTTGAATGCTATTCAAACCTATCAGTTGATTCAGAAATTCAGTCTAGACTACACCTGGATTATCTTTGATCTCCCCTATCCGATCGCGCTTTCACAGGTCTGGCGATCGTGGATTACGCTCAATCTGGGTAAGAAGTAGAACCCCGATTAATTTAAGAGAGGCAAATTGAATTTCTTAGGGAGCCTCTAGGTGCCTAACTTTCGATCGGCATCCAGTTTAATAACTGTGCAATTTGGATGGGAAATTGTATGGGGTCAAAGGGCTTTTCAATGATCCCGGCCACATCCAGATCAAACAATGAATCCACCGGGATCGCAGACTTTGCAGTAAGCAAAATTATCAATAAGTCTGGCGCATCAGGATGGGAGCGCAATGCCTTTAAAAACATTAACCCATCCATTCCTGGCATCATTAAATCCAGCACGATCGCATCAAACGGTTGCGTGATCGCAAGGATTAACCCATCTTGTCCTGACCCAACGGCCTCAGTGGTCCAGCCTGCTAAGTCCTCTAGACAGTACTGGATGACTCGCCGAACACTTGGCTCATCATCGATCACCAAAACTCGTTTCTTTTTGGCTTTTGATATTGTCACTGACAAGTTAAATTCTCCTCTTTGAAACTATTTATACTGTATCGAAGAGTTTTGAAGATTCATTGAAGATTTGGCAAGGGTTAGGTTGCTGTCGCTTATTTATTCTTTATTGAACCGATCGTAGCGTAAAGAAGGCTGTACTTCCCACCCCATATCGACTTTCTACCCAAATTTTTCCCCTGTCGCTCGACGATCGCCCGACAGATGGACAACCCACGCCCCAAATCTCAACCTAATGGTCAGGTCAGCCGCCGCCTAACTCGTCCTATTCTAATCAGAGTCAACTCACTTCTACCGTGCAGGATAACCGCTCGTTCTTTTTTAATTCTCCTCATCCGTCCACCGCCGACTCACGCGCCCAAACAGCGGCAAATCTATGGTCCGGCCTTGCCACAGCCGCAGCATCAACCCCAAATTCAGAACAAAGTACCCTGACGTGAAGAGACTGCTGGCAATCAGCAGCGGCAGCTTCAGTCCCTCAACATTTTCGACTCCCACATCCAGCATCACTGTCCCAGCGAACCAAGCCACCATAAGCTTGATGGCCATCCGGCTCAGCGCCCGTTCTGCTTTAGGTCGTTCAGGCTGACTCAAGGTCCATAGCGCCGGACCGACCCCGAACACGGGCATCAGGTACAGCAGAAGCATCAGGTTTTTGAGTTCTTGGCGATCGTCGGAGGAGCGGTTCATAATACATTCATCATAAATAAATACAATACTTCAAGTGGAAATGGGAAGTCGGTGTGAGTGGAGTCAGATATCGGTATTGACACTCTCCGCTCTGAAGAGACGGGGATTCTTAGTTCACTGACCGGACTTAGATTAAGAGCGTTACCGCACCTAACCCAGAGGTCCAATCTCCCTAAGCGTTTACGTTGCCCTTACAACGAAGTTCCCATATGCCCTACGGTACTTATCCCGCGATTTAGGATGTTAATTGCAGCATTGTGATCTCTATCCATTACACAACCACACTTACAAGCATGGGTTCTGGTGGATAGGGATTTTTTAACGACTTCCCCGCAATTACTGCATTCTTGACTGGTATAGGCTGGATTCACCGCTATGGTGATCCGTCCAAATACCTTTCCAAAATATTCCAGTAATACTCTGAATTGATACCAAGATGCATCGCTGATTGATTTTGCTAAACAGTGATTCTTAACCATGTTGGACACTCTCAAATCTTCATAGACGACTACATCGTTTGATGTGATTACGCACCTTGCCAACTTGATAGCATGGTCTTTACGCTGTCTACTTATTTTGAGATGTCGCTTACCTAAAATCACTCTAGCCCTGCGTCGATTAACCGATCCCTTCACCTTCCGACTTACTAAGCGTTGAGCACGTTTCAAAGTACTTTCACCCTTACGCAGAAAACGAGGATTAGAGACGGAATCACAGTTTGAATCGGTGTAAAACTCTTTCAGCCCTACATCTAAACCGATCGTCTTACCCGTACTGGCAAGCACTTCTAAGCGTTCAGCACTGACACAGAACTGGACATAGTAACCATCGGCTCGTTTTACCAATCTGACTCGTTTAATTTGACTCAGATTATAGAATCCAAGATCACGGGTACCTTTCAGCTTCAATCTACCAATACCGCATTTATCGGTAAAAGAGACAGACGTGCAATCTGCTGAGAGTTTCCAACCCGAGGTTTTGTATTCAACGGATCTACAGTCTTTTTGAAAGCTAGGAAACCCTACCTTCTTACCTTTTACTCCAGATTTAACATTGTCGTAAAACCGAGAGATTGCAGACCATGCACGCTCGGAGGCAGATTGTCTAGCCATCGAATTCAACTTATTAGCAAAATCAAACTCTTTAGCTAGGACAGCACAATATTTGTTCAAATCAAAACAAGACTTAGCCTTTTTATCCATCCACAGTCGAATCGATTTGTTGCGAATGAATTGACAAATTCTAATCGCTTCATCGATCGCCTTAAACTGTCCAGTTTTACCGTAAGTCTTGAATTCTAGAACTAACATTGTGCTTTCCTCCCATGTTTCTTATGATAGCAGTCTCATCATAAGATTGTCATAGATGTTGCTGTAGATGTTGAAAGCCGTCCTAGAAGGGCGGGGGTTTTACCCAAGTTCCTGATAATATAAGCTAAGGTCTGCTTAGGTGACACAGGATGCAGCAAAGCAATATGCAGCAAAGCAATATACCGCTAGAGGGACAACCAGAAAACCCATGGTTTAGCTGGTGGGGGAAGTTATCCCTTGGACTTAGAGCTGGGGCGATCGCATTGGCACTGCCACTCATCGTGCTCAATATCTGGGCTGCTTCTGCAATTTTCAGCTATTTCAATTCGCTCCTCGTCATTGTGATCGCGGCGTCGCTGCTCGCATTTCTGCTTAATTACCCGGTCAATGCGCTCCAGATCCAAGGCAGCAATCGCGAACGTGCCTCTATTGCGGTGTTTCTCGTATCGGTCTCGATTTTGCTGGGGTTGGGGGTGACGCTGGTTCCTTTGGCGCTCCAGCAAGCGGAGCAACTGATTTCAAGCTTGCCGAAGTGGATTGATTCGGGGAAGCAGCAGTTGTTGCTGTTCAATATGCAGCTTGAGGGCATGGGGTTCCCGTTAAATCTAGATGTGCTGACGGAGCAAATCATCGATCGGCTCAAAAGCCAACTTCAATCCATTACAGAAAAGGCGTTGAACATTGCGCTCTTTACGGTGACGAGTTTGATTGATTGGTTGCTGACGATCGTGCTGACCTTTTATCTCTTGCAGCATGGTGATGATCTGTGGACCAGCCTGTTGTCGTGGCTTCCGAGTCAGCTTCGTCAGCCGTTTTCCCAGACTCTGAGCCAAAGTTTTCAAAAGTTTTTCCTAGGGCAACTGATTCTAGCCACGTCGCTTGGATCGTCGCTAACGTTGGCATTTCTCTGGTTGCGGGTGCCCTTTGGTTTGCTCTTTGGGTTGACCATTGGGACAATCGCGCTGGTGCCGTTTGGCGGTTCTGTGGGAATTGCGCTAGTGACGCTCCTCGTTGCCCTGCGAGATTTTTGGCTGGGGGTCAAAGTGCTGACGACGGCGCTATTGGTGCAGCAAATCATCGAAAACATTGTGGCTCCTCGGGTGCTAGGAAGCATTACGGGCCTAAATCCGGTGTGGGTCTTTATTTCGATTCTGACGGGCGCTCGGGTCGGTGGACTGCTGGGGGTGATTATTGCGGTGCCAACGGCGGTTGTGATTAAGACGGCACTAGAGGCGATTCGGGTTCCGGATGTTGTCGAACCCTTGAATGAAGCCGTTACAGAACCGATCGCGCCTATTCGTTTGATTGCTGAGGATTTGAGTATTAAGGCTGAAGAAGAGTCTAGGCCCGGTCCCTTAGCCCGCAACTCTGGGGGCACTTAAGTTTGCGATTCCAGACCGATCGAAAGGGAGAACCTATTTCACAATTCGAGAAACAAGGGTGATGAAAATAGTAGTCTGAGGCTTAAATAACCCAGCGATTCAACTCTTCCTCGTTGGGTTTGGGGCACATTGAGCGATTCCCTACAGATCCGGGTTCCAGAGAATGTAGGGGTTTGGCTCGCCGAACCCTAAACCCAACAAAGAAGCGATCTAATAGCGGCCATCATTTTAATTGTTTGCCATACTGGGCTTATTTACGCCGTGTAGTACTAGTATCATGCGGCGTAAATAAGCCAGGTATTTAGAACCTCTTCGTTGGGTTTGGGGCACGGCGTGCCATGCCCCTACAAATCTATCTTTCCAGAAGACCGTAGGGGCATGGCTTGCCGTGCCCCAAACCCAATGAGGAAGAGTTGAATCGCTGGGCTTATTTACGCCGCAGACTACTAGGGTGATTGTTTTGTATGTCCGTCATGGTGTTCAAGCGCCGTTGACTGAAGCCAATCTTGAGGACGATCGCCCCTTATCGTAGTCTTAGAGACTGAAAAACCCTTATCGAGCGATCGCCTAGTAGTTTTTGGATTGCACATTAAGATTTATGTAAACTACAATCATTTTCATAAAATAAAGGGGAATGGAATTCATCACTCCATTCCCCTTCTTTGATTAGGTAACTCTGCACCTTAAAAGTCTATGCAAAACTTACTTTTTACCAAAGCCATTTTTCTTACCGACTTCCTGTTTATTACCCAAAACCGAATCCTTCGTATTGGTAAACTTCTCATAAAATTCCTGACGCTTTTCAGACTTAAGCATGAAGCGCGTGACAAACCATGCCGTATATCCTAAACCGACTAACTCAAGAATAGGTTCCACCAATGGAATCTCATTCAGTGCGCTGAGGAGTGCCAATGTGAGCTTAACAGCGATAATAGACCCAAACCCCAAGCCCAAGGAAATAATGAGCTGACGATATTCACTGAAAAAATCGCCCAGAATCGTATCTAGGTTGCTGACGACCTCTACACCCTTGCCCAACATGGCCTTCAATTCAGCAGTGCTATCCTCTTCACTCGTCACAGGAGCGAGGACACCCGCTGTCTCTAGGTCTGCTTCAACGCTCGCTTCCGCTACTTTTAAGTCGGTATTCATAGTTTTCTTTATCCTGATCAACTAAGACCTGTTTATAATACTGCTTCTCCTGAAAATCAAGCCATCTCTTTTTAGATACAAGTTTAAACCCAAATCTATAGCCAAAATGCAGACGATCAGACCTGCAAGCTGGACGAAAGTTAGAGAGATGACGATGTTAATCAGAGGTAAACTAGGAATGATGTTACGACAAAGTATCAGCGAGCAAGGTGAAACGACGATGGATTTGCTGGAGTACCAGGCGAAGGAACTATTTCGATCGGTGGGCATTCCGGTCTTGGTCTCTCAACGAATCGAACGGGTTCAGGATTTGAAGCAGCTTACGATTCCCTACCCAGTCGTCCTGAAATCCCAAGTCTACATTGGTGGACGAGGGCGGCTAGGCGGAATCCGGTTTGTAGATAACACCATCGATGCGATCGCCGCCGCTCAGATGATGTTTCAACTGCCACTTATGGGCGAAATCCCAACATCGCTCCTCGCAGAAGCCAAATTTTCGACTGAGCAGGAATTTTATCTGGCCGTAACCCTAAATCGATCGCTGCGGCGGCTCGTGTTGTTGGGTTCGATGCAGGGGGGATCGCAGGTTCGATCGGCCATTAACGCGGCCCATCAGGTGGTTGTGGAAGGGGAATTTTCGGCATTTTATGCGCGACGCCTCGCCTTGGACATGGGTCTGTCCGGCGTACTCATGACGACAGTTAGCGCTGTCATTGAAAAAATGTATTACCTCTTGGTCGAAAAAGACTTGGATCTCGTAGAGATTAATCCACTTGGCGTCGGACCCCAGGGAGACGTGATGGCCCTCGACGGCAAAATATCGGTAAACGACGGTGCTCTCGGACGCCACCCCGATCTCGCAGAACTCAGTCCAATTCCCTTGCTTGACCTGGATTACCCTCTTCTGACGGTGCAGCCGACGATGCATACCGATGGCGTCGTGGGGATCATCTGCAATGGGTCGGGGCTGACCATGGCGACTATGGACGGCTTCTATGACTCAGGTGGCAAGCCCAAGGCGTTTTTAAACCTCGGCAGCGAAACCAATCATCAGTGGCAAACCGAAACTCTATGCGATCGACTGGTCCAAGGACTCATGGTCATGGCCCAACAGCCAGGGATTCAGGTGATTTTAGTGAACCTCGTCAGTGGTGTGGTGCCGGGTGAATCGATCGCTGAAGCCCTCCTGAGCGGCACGGCGGCGGTAGCCGAAACTGGATCAGCGGCACTCTCGTCGCCTCAAGTCATCTGTCGCTGGGCAGGACCCGACTACGACCGCGCAGCCTCACTGCTGAAGCTGTCCTCGGTTTGCCTATGCGAGGAACTTGATGTCACAATCTCACAGGTTTTCCAGCGTGTTAAACTTAAGAAAACCTAATCTTAATTTCCTCTTACGGAAAAGCTGAGATGATCGAGTAAGTAGAAATACTAGACAAATAGTTTACGAACGTAGAAATACAGGTGCAGAGCCAGGTAAATGGTTCTTTTTGGAGCTATTGGTTGCGTGATGGTACGGATATGTCAATCTCAATCTAAAGCTAATGTTAAGGCTCAGATGGGTATTCGGTCGTTCTTATGATTTTTAATCTCGATAGTCAAGTCATTGTCCAAGGTATAACAGAACCAATCGGTCAGACGTATGTTCCCCTGATTTGTGCGTATGGGACGAAAGTGGTGGCCGGGGTGAGTCCTGGATATGGCGGGATAGCGTGCGGAGCCGTTCCGGTGTTTGACATGGTGGAGCAGGTCGTCCTTAAGTTTGGTCGTGTCGATATCTCGTTGATCTGCACCCATCCCTATGACGTATTGGATGCGGCCACGGAAGCAATCCGTGCAGGCGTTAGGCATCTCATCATCATTAGTCAAGGCGTGCCGCCCGTGGACATGATTCACTTAATACAGCAGGCTGAGGCTACCGATACCCTGCTAGTAGGAGCCAATGGACCGGGCGTGATTGTACCCGGTAAGCTTCTCTTGGGCATCCATCCGCCGATGTTCTATACGCCGGGACGGGTCGGGTTGCTCACGCGGAATGGCCCGCTGACCTACGATATTGCCCGCACCCTAACCAAAGCGGGGATGGGTCAGTCCATTGGCGTCAGCATTGGGTCGGATTCGATCGTCGGATCTACTTTTCAGCAATGGCTCCAAATCCTAGAGGAAGATGAGAACACCGATGCGATCGTTCTAGTCGGTGAAATTGGCGGCGATAGTGAGGAACTTGCTGCTCATTATATAGCACACTCTATCGATAAGCCTGTTATTGCCTATATTGCTGGACATACGGCTCCTCGCGACAGGCGCCTAGGCCATGCCGGAACCATTATCGAAGCCAAAGGGGGTGACTTTGGGGCGGATCTGGGGACTGCGGAGAGTAAAGTCGCGGCCTTAAAGCAAGCGGGAGTCCCGGTCGCCGATCGTCCGAGCCAAATACCCGATCTGTTGCGTCGAGTGCTTCAGCCAAAACGTAGCCGATCGACCACTCAGAAGGCTAAGACTCCTCGATCGGAGATGTCAGTCGGGTAGTGATTTAAAATAGATCTTAAAAAAAGTCTTAAATAAAAGCCCCCAGAATTGGGGGCTTTAAATTTTGGATGAATGACTAAAGGTATATCTACAGCCTTTCTATTTGTAATCCCGCCAGACGGCGATCAAAATTCCCTGAACGTCCACATCCACCGCTTTCAACTCTGTAATGGGATACAGATCACGATCGGGGTTTCCAGGCATTAGAGTGACCTTTGCACCTTTCTTCTGGAAGTACTTAAGGGTCGTTTTGCCTTGGACATGGGCCGCCACGATCGCGCCATTTTTCACGGTCTTGGGATCCGTTACGGGCTGCATAATCACGGTGTCACCATCGTCTATTAATGCCTCGATCATACTGTGACCTCGGACCTTCAGCGCAAAGTGCCCTGGCTTTAGCATCAAGTTGCCAAAATCTAGCATTTCGACTTCAGTGTCATGAAAGGTTTCCACAAGACTAGTCGCCGCGATCGCCCCTACGACTGGAATCCCTTGAGGCCGCTGGTGCAGCAACCGAATGGTTCGCGCCTGACCCTCTTCCCAAATGATGTAGCCTTTTTTCTTCAGATGCTCAAGGCGGCTCTGAACCGGGGCGGGGGATTTTAGGCTCATGGCCCGCATCATCTGCCGAATCGAGGGCGAATGCTGCTTAATCCCAATGTACTCCACGAGCCATTCATAGAGCTGCTGCTGCGCCTCGGTCAGCGCTTCCAAACGTTCTAGAGATTCCATATAGGTTGACGCGAAATGGGTGGATTGGGTCACTGAAACCAGTCGTGAGATCGGTTCTATTTAACGAACATTATAGAACACTTGTATCCTAAAACATTTGAACTGTCTAGAGGGAGTTTAGAAAGATTTATGATGGGGAGAATTTGGGGAGGGTTTTGGTGATGACGCGAGGATTATTTGGATTATTTTGGCAAGGGCCGCGTGATGGGTCGGGGTTGCGATCGGGGTTGCGATCGGGATTGCGATCGGGATTTCTGCTGCTCTGTGGGTTTCTGCTCGTCACGATGGTGAGCTGTGGGGACTTTGGGGGGCCGCGCGATCGCCGATCGGTCGTAGAATTTTGGACGATGCAGTTGCAGCCACAGTATACCGAGTACTTCGATCGGCTAATTGCTCAGTTTGAAACCGAAAACCCGACGGTGCGCATTGATTGGGTCGATGTGCCCTGGTCTGGGATGGAGAGTAAGATTCTTACCGCTGTGGCCGCCAAAACTGCGCCCGATGTCGTGAACCTCAATCCGGGGTTTGCGTCGCAGTTGGCGAGTAAGGGCGCTTGGCTGGACTTGAGCGATCGAATCCCGCTGCCCCAACAGCAGCAATATCTCCCGAAAATCTGGAACGCCAGCACTATCGATGGCCGCACCTTCGGGATTCCGTGGTACTTGACAACCAGAATTGCGCTGTACAACCGAGACCTATGGACGAAAGCCGGGTTCGATGCGCCGCCTGGAGATTTTACGGGATTGATGGCGGCAGCTCGGCAGATGAAGGCTAAAACGGGGAAATATGCGTTTTTTACCACCGTAGTGCCGACGGATTCTGGCGAGATTCTGGAATCCATGGTGCAGCGCGGCATGAGCCTCGTCGATGGCGATCGCAAAGCCGCTTTCGATACCACCCTGGGCCGAAAGGTGTTTGGTGATTGGGTGACGTTGTACCGAGAGAATTTAGTGCCGAAGGAAGTGCTGACGGAAGGCTATCGCTATGGGTTAGACCTGTATCAGCGCGGCGAAACGGCCCTAGTGTCAGCCAACCCTGACTTTCTGAAAACCCTCTTGAAGAATGCACCCACGATCGCCGAAGCCACGATCGCCGTGCCTCAAATCACAGCAGAAACGGGGAAACGCAACGTGGCCGTCATGAACTTAGTGATTCCAAAGGACACTGATCAGCCCGATTCCGCACTAAAGTTTGCGCTGTTTGTCGCTAACAACGAGCATCAGCTCGCCTTTGCCAAAGCCGCCAACGTCCTACCATCTACCCAGGCTGCTCTCAGCGATCCCCAGTTCAGCCAGCTTCCTCCGAGTCCCAGTGCGATCGATCGGGCGCGTCTCGTCAGTGCCCGTCAGCTTGAGAGCGCTGAAGTCCTCGTTCCCGCCATGAAAGATCTCAAACGGCTCCAAAAAACCCTCTACGAAAATCTCCAATCCGCCATGCTCGGACAAAAAGACGTCGATCGTGCTCTTCAAGATGCTGCCCGGATTTGGAACGAAGGAGGCTAATCGATCGCCCACTGTTGTAGGTAAACACCCACTTATTTCACGAACAGCGTCAGTAGCCACAGCACTAGACAAATTCCCCAAGTCCTCACCACGTCACCACTAAAGGCACCGCCCGGAACAAGAGCAAGAGCACCTGGAAACAGACTCAAGACAACAACGCCTAAGAGATAGCCCAGCACCACGCCCCCAAATCCTGCCAGTACTGCCGCCCCCAGATGGCGACTCTTCCGGTAAATTCCATAGATTGCGCCACCCGTCGCGAGAAACGCCACCAGATTAAAGACTTGTGCCGTGGGAGAAAAAGCCGTAACAACCGCTAAAGCGATCGCCACTAGGGTCGGAATCGTCAGATCTGCCGTCTCTGGTTTCGCGAAGAAATCGGACGCGGTGAACGTCGTCGGAAGGCTCGGCATGGAGAGCTTGGGCATTTTGGGCAGGGTAGATGGCGTTTTTTCCGCAAAACGAATGTCATCCGGCACCTTGATTTTGCCTTCTTGTCGGAGCTTTAGCCGCTGCATCAGCACCGCATCATAGGCCGCTTCTATTTGCGCCGATCGCCTTGGATCGCTTTTATTCTCTTTAAGAAGGCGATCGCGAACATTCTGAACCTCTTCAAAGCTCGCCAATTCGGTTACGCCTAAGGTCTCGTAGGGACTGTGATCACTCATAGTTATTGCAAGCCAATTGACTTTCCTATCAATTATAGAGTAGACCCGTTTCTTTGGGCGTCACATCAGCAGTATGACGGCTGAGTGAATAAGTTTCTCCATCATAGGTGATATGTTCTTGGCAAGGTGAGGCATGCTCATTTTATCAATAATTCACATTGAGCCAAAAACCATCGGATCTTGATGAGGTTTCTTTAATTAGAGAATTCTGGCATTATAGAATAGCTAAAAAGCGACTTTGAGCCTAAGATCAGTTTTGGGCAAAGTTTTTCAATTTTCATGAGATATTTAAGCGTTAAGGTTATTGGTTATGGCTCAAGCCAAGATTCTAGTCGTCGATGACGAAACTGCAATCCGAAATCTCATTCATCGATTTCTCAGCAAGCAGGACTACCAGGTGGAGTCAGCGGAGGATGGCAAGAGTGCCCTCGCGACGTTTGAAAGCTTCAATCCTGATTTAGTCATCCTGGATGTCAATTTGCCCGATGCGAATGGCTACACGCTCTGTCAAGAGATGCAGAGTCGGACGGGGGTATTTATCCTCATGCTGACGAGCCGGACTGATGAGTCTGACAAAGTTCGGGCCTTCACTCAAGGCGCAGATGACTACATTACCAAGCCCTTTAGTCTGGTGGAACTCGGTGCCCGAATTGGTGCAATTCTGAAGCGTCAGCGCACGGTTACGACGGCAGAGCAGCAGTGCCTCGTGTTTAGCAATTTGGTCATTGACCCGGTGCGGCGTGAAGTGAAGCTCAATGAGGACTTGGTGCCGTTGACCGCGCTGGAGTTTGATTTGCTGCATTTCTTGGCGGGCAACCCCGGTCGGGTATGGCGTCGATCGGACCTGATTCAACAGGTGTGGGACTATGAGTACGTGGGCGATCAGCGGGTCGTGGATGTTCATATCGGCCAGATTCGCAAAAAGATTGAAATTGATACCAGTCAGCCCGCCTTGATCCAAACCGTTCGGGGCGTCGGGTACAAGTTTGAGTCACCTGAGATGGTTGCTGAAGCGTTGGCTTAGTCGGTTTTGAAAGACCGCTCAAAGACGGTAATGGCGGTAGGCTTCGCTAGCGGCTCGATGGACGAGGGAGTGGCGATACACCAAGGCACTGAAATCTTCGCAGTAGCCACCGCCGATGACGGTTGCGATCGGGTAGCCTGCACTGAGACACGCACTGATCACCTGCATGTCTCGTCGATAGATTCCGCTGTCGGTGAGGGCGAGCTTGCCCAGTTTGTCCCCGATGTGGGGATCTACGCCTGCGTCGTATAGGACAAGATCGGGTTTGATTTGATTAAGCAAATCGGGAAGATAGCGATCGAGGGTTTGCAAGTAATCATCGTCGCCCATGCCTTCGGTGAGTCCGACATCCAGATCGCTCTTTTGCTTAGTCCCAGGAAAATTAATGTCGCAGTGCATCGAAAACGTAAACACAGACGGGTCATCTTTAAAAATCCACGCCGTCCCGTCACCTTGATGAACGTCCAAATCGATGATTAAAATTTTTTCGGCGAGTCCTTCCTGCTGCAAAATCCGAGGGGCGATCGCCAAATCATTAAAGATACAAAATCCAGAGCCATAGCTCGGAAACGCATGGTGGGTGCCGCCTGCGGTGTTGCACGCAAGTCCCGACTGAAGGGCAAGCTTGGCAGTCAGAACCGTACCTCCCACGGCGATGCAGGTCCGGTGAACCAGTTCGGGAGACCAAGGCAACCCAATGCGACGTAAGGCTTTGGCTTCTAAGGTTCCATTGCAGTAGGCCATTACGTAGGCTGAGTCGTGGACTGTTTCGATCCAGGCTTGGGGCGCACGATCGGGGCTGTGAAACTGGTCGGGAGTTGCAACGCCGTCTCTGAGAAGCCGATCGTGGAGCATCCGAAACTTCGCCATAGGAAATCGATGGGTCGAAGGAAGCGGAACGCTGTATTGGGGATGGTAGATGAACGGAAGATCCATGAATCGCTATATTTCAACGTAAGACTTTACAGTTAAGCAGGGTTTTGGGTGGACTTATTGCGATTTCTTAAAAGAAGAGGGCTACTTCGTTTCTCTTTGTAAGTATTTTGGGGATCTATTGGTTTTTTGCTTTTAGACTAATCAAAGCTTGAACAAGCCAAGTTTGTTAGCCGAATTAGATGACCCTTTTGAGAACACCCTAGAAAATCTGAGCGATTACCATGACCCAAACCTACATCACCCATAGTGCTTTCATGCACGCCGTGACGATCGTTTCATTTTTTGGGAGTGCCTTAGGTTTGTTTGCGCTCTACTACAACGAAGACATTCGCAACAAGGATCTCGATCAAACGCAGTGGATGCTGTTTGCGATGACGTTTGGGTATTGGATGATGCATTGTATTGCGATCGCGCTAGTGCGATGGATTCCGCAAGATTGGATGGTGGTGCTGATGGGCGTGAAGCTTACAGCCTTGGGGAGTGCCTTGCTAACGTTCTCCTGTGGGTTAAGTTTGCCTTTGAACCAGGTTGCAGAGCAGAATCAAACCGAAGAAGTGTAGACTCTACAGCTTTGGGCTTATAGTTTGGGATTAAGAATACGGGCGATCGCTCCTTCCAGTTCGGCTTGTGGGAGCGTGGTTAGGATGAAGACTTCCTGAGCGATTTTGGCCGATCGGGCGATGATTTTGAAGCCGCCTCGAATGGGAACAGAAACGCGGAGACGCAGGTGAGGGACATGCGCACGCACGGCACAAATGACGCCGGGAGTGATCGTCTGAATGGCATCGCTGTGGGCCAATTTTTCCAGGACCGTAATCAGTCCCGGAATGTGAGTGGAGTGATTCATCACGAGGCGGGCGGGGGGCGTCGGAACGGTTTTGGCTTGCGTCATGGGATGGACTACTCCTAGAAAGATGGGATTTCAGTGGTTTAAAGATTTGCGTGAAAATAAAGTCCCCGGCGATCCGCCCCCAACCCCCAATTCTGAGGGCTTCGGAAATTTATCAGAAATTGGCTTCTAGTCCGCTTCTAACGGAGCCATGGTTAGCCCTTCTAGGGTGAGCTGCATGTGATATAGCTCGGCTTGCTCCATAGGACCCGTCCAGACGATCGCCTGTCCGTTTTGGTGAATCTGGTCCGCGAGTTTCCAAGCTTGGTCTGCAACCATGCCTGGGATGTAGCGCACAAGGGTAGCGACCACATGCTCAAAGGTGTTTTCATCGTCGTTTAGGACGATTACCTTGTAGTTGGGATAGGGCTTGCGAACGGTTTGCGAGGTTTTTTCCGGGGTGAGAACACCCGCCGATCGGATCATCCCGGCTTGCCGTACTGCCATGACTTGCTTCACCATCAGAAATTTCCTTTGACCGACTTCAATCCAACACGTCATTCACGGTTCTATTCACGATCGGTCCCACCTTCAGTCAATTTTTTCAATTGAATTCGGGATTGGGCCATGAAATGTTACCGCTAATCTATTTTGCCCTACGTTCTGCTAAAAATGGATGAGATTTTAAGAAATCAGATGCGGTAGACTGAATGTAAATTTTTCCCCTACAGTTTTGCTGGACGACATGGTTTCTTTTGTTTGGCCCGATCGATTGCTAAGTCTGTTGCCTGAGCGTTTACTGCCTGAGCGTGTTTTGCCTGAGTGGCTTGTTCCGAGTCATTTTGTGATTTTAGGATTTTTGTTGTGTTTTGCTGTTGTTCACAGCGGACTAGCCGCGCTGCGGGTTCGGGGTGAATTGAAGATTGGGGCACGGGCTTATCGGGTGGTGTTTGCGCTGTCGAGCTTGGGGTTGGCGGTGCCGCTGATTATCTACTTCTTTAATCATCGCTATGACGGTAAGATTTTGTGGGATTTGCATGGGGTGCCGGGAGTGGAGCCTGTTGTCTGGATCCTTTCTGCTTTGTCGTTTTTGCTACTATACCCGGCGACCTTTAATCTTCTGGAAGTTGCGGCCATTAAGAAGCCAGAGGTGCATTTGTTTGAGACCGGGGTGATTCGGATTAGTCGGCATCCGCAGATGGTGGGACAGGTGGTGTGGTGCTTTGCGCACATGCTGTGGCTGGGGACGAGCTTTATGGTGGTGACGTGCGCGGGGCTGGTTGCGCACCATTTGTTTGCGGTGTGGCATGGCGATCGGCGGATGAAAGCTCGCTATGGTGAAGCCTTTGAGGTCGTGAAGGCGCGGACGTCTGTGATTCCGTTTCGGGCGATGCTCGATGGTCGGCAGACGTTGGTGTGGTCTGAGTTTTTGCGTCCGGCTTACGTGGGCGTTGCGGCGTTTGTGGCGGTGTTTTGGACGTTGCATCCGACGTTGGTGGAGCTGACGAGTCGGGTGAATTTTTAGGGATTTGGAATAGTTAGAATAGTCAACGTGTTTTAGAGACGTGTTTCATGCCGTACAGCAGTTTTACAGTCACTCAGATTAAGGAAGAGTTTGGCATTGTCATCCTTGAAGGGCAACGTTTTTTGCCGATCGATTTGCCGACCATTCCGGTGAGTGCGCGGCTGTTGGGCATTTTGGAAGACTTACCTTGGGCCATTGCTGTTGGGACGGAGAAAGCGCGATCGGAAGCGATTATTAATCCGATTTTGCTAGAAGTTCGTCGGATGTTACATCAAGAAATTAGCGTTTTTTCAGGTGAAGAGTTTAATGTTGATGCGGCTCTCGGGCTGAATGGCGTTTGCGATTTTATGATTAGTCAGTCATCTGAGCAGCTTGTGCTGGAGGCTCCATTGGTGGTGGTGGTCGAAGCGAAGAAAGCGGATCTGAAGCTCGGACTGGGGCAATGTATGGCTGAAATGATCGCCGCCCAACGATTTAATCAGGGTAAAGGTCGATCGATCGGTGTGGTGTTTGGAGTGATTACGAGTGGGACGCAGTGGCGATTTATGCAGCTTGAAGGTCGTCAGATTACATTGGATTTGCAAGACTATTCGTTACAGCCGATTGATGAATTGATCGCCATGCTGATCTGGATGACGACGCGCGATCGGGCTTGATGCTGTTTGTCTCTTCGTTGGGTTTGGGGCACATTGAGCCATGCCCCTACAGATCCGGGTTTTAGAGATCCGGGTTTTAGAGGTCCGGATTCCAGAAATTGTAGGGGCATGGCCATGCCGTGCCCCAAACCCAACGAGGAAGAGTTCTTACCGGAACCGCATGTAGAGTTTTTCCATCTCAATCCAGACAAACATTAACAGGCTAAACCCAACGCAAACCAAGAGTTCAGTTGGGCTGAGATAGTGTGTTCCAAAGAACCTTTGCAGCGGTTCGATGTAGATGAGGGCGAGTTGGAGGAGGGAGGTGAGGACCACAGAGGCGAGAACGTAGGGGTTCGACCAGGGATTGAGTTCAATAGTGAGCTGGGTATTCGATCGGATGGCCATGGCGTGACCCATTTGGGCGAGACAGAGGGTAGTGAAGACCATGGTTTTCCATCGATCGGCGACCAGTAGCTCGGTGATGTTTGCGGGATCGGTGCAGTAGTGGTAGGACCAGTACATGAGCGTAATTGCAATAACCGCAAGAACACAGCCAATGCGCACCATGTAGGTTCCCATTCCCCGCGCAAAGATGCTTTCTTTCGGGTCGTTCGGGGGGCGATTCATCACGTTGGGTTCACCCGGTTCGACGGCTAAGGCCAGCGCGGGAAGACCATCGGTGACGAGGTTCATCCAGAGAATTTGCAACGGGGACAGTGGGACTCCGCCGATGTTTAGGGGAAGGGCGGCGGCGATCGTAATCACTTCGCCGATATTTGAACCGAGGATGTACTTGATAAATCGGCGGATGTTGGTGTAGACGACCCTTCCTTCTTCGGTCGCGGCGACGATCGTGGCAAAGTTGTCATCTAGCAGCACTGTATCGCTGGCTTCTTTGCTGACGTCGGTTCCGGTGATGCCCATAGCGATACCGATGTCGGCTTGTTTTAGGGCTGGGGCGTCGTTGACTCCATCGCCCGTCATGGCGACAATGTGGCCTTTGGATTGGAGGGCGCGGACGATGCGAAGTTTGTGTTCGGGTGCAACTCGGGCGTAGACGCCGACTTTTTCAACGGCATCTTCGAGATCGTGAACGTTCATTTTCTCCAGTTCGCGCCCGGTGAGCACGGCGTCACCCGGATTCGCAATGCCGAGGTCAACGGCGATCGCCATGGCAGTGAGCTGATGGTCTCCGGTAATCATGACCGTGCGAATGCCCGCCGTTTTACATTTTGCAACGGCGTCTTTGACTTCGGGCCGAGGGGCATCGAGCATGTCCACGAGACCTAGCCAAATGAGTTCGGATTCGGCACTTTCGAGATCGCGCTCTGCTGGAAGGGTCGTTAGAGGTCTGTAGGCAAAACCCAAAACGCGCAGTCCTCGCATGGCAAGCTGATCGTTGCGATCGAGGATTTCTTTGCGTGCGGCGGCGTTCAGCGCTACGGCAGTTTCACCGACTTGGATTTGGGTACAGTTTTCTAGGACGAGTTCGGGCGATCCCTTGGTGAACATGAGATGAGGCGCGCTGAGAATGCCCGGTTCGGTTTGCATCAACGCTGAGCCGTCTCTCACCACGGTGCTCATGCGTTTGCGCTCGGAGGTGAAGGGGATTTCCATGACGCGCGGCAGTTTGGCATTCCACTGATCGGCTTCAAAACTTCCTTTAGCAGCAGCGACTAGGAGTGCGCCTTCGGTAGGGTCGCCGAGGATGCTCCAATTTCGGTTTTCACATTGCAAAACGGCGTCATTACACACCGCACAGGCGAGGAGGAGCGATCGCAATTCCGCAAACTCGATCGGCTGAATGGGTTCTCCTTTGAACGTGAATTTGCCTCGGGGCGTGTAGCCATCACCGCTAATGCGAGGGGCAAGAGAGGCCGTATGCAGTCCTTGAACGACCATTTTGTTTTGGGTGAGAGTCCCTGTTTTATCGGAGCAAATGGTGGTAACGGAGCCGAGGGTTTCGACAGCGGCGAGTTTGCGAATCAGGGCGTTGCGGCGGACCATGCGCTGGGTACCGATCGCCAAGGTGACAGTGATTACTGCTGGCAAGCCCTCTGGGACGACCGCAACGGCCATGGAGAGGGAGACTTCGACGAGTTCTTGGAAGGTCTTGAGTTCAAATTTCCCGGTAGTGTACCAGGAGTAGCCCATCCCAACCACGATGATCAGCGCAACGAGGGACATGGAGCCAGTGACGAGCACGTTACTGAGCTGGTCCATCCGCTGCTGGAGAGGCGTTGGGGCACTTTCGACCCCAGACAGCATCGTTGCAATCTTCCCCAATTCCGTGTCCATTCCGGTGCGGGTAACAACGACGGTGCCGCGACCTTGGAGAACTTCGGTCCCTTGATAGACGAGGTTAACCCGATCGCCTAAGGGAGCATCATCCGCCAATTCTTGACCGGGTTCTTTGCTGGCGGCTTGGGCTTCTCCGGTGAGGGCTGATTCTCGGATACGCAGGCTAGCGGCTTCCAGCAGGCGACCATCTGCGGCGATTTGGACCCCGGCATCGAGCTGCATGATGTCGCCGGGGACGAGATCTTTTGAGTTGATTTCAGAAACTTTGCCATCGCGAATGACTCGGACGATCGGGGATGACATTTTTTTCAGCGCGGCAAGAGCTTTTTCGGCGTTGCTTTCTTGAAAATAACCCAGCAGGCCATTCAAAACGACGATCGCCAAAATAGCAACGGTGTCTTTAAACGGAATATCTCCGGCCTTCATCGTGCCGCTTTGCCATGAAACGAAGTCCAAAATTCCTGAGACGATCGCTACACCGATCAGCATCACGAGCATGATGTTTTTGAACTGGTCTAGCAATATTTCCCATTTTCCCCGGCCTGCGGCTTCCTCCAGTTCGTTTGGCCCGAACTTAACCTGACGATCGGCGACTTGTTGGGCGCTAAGTCCTTGATCGAGGTTACTTTGAAGCAGGTCTAGCGTATGGCGTGTAGACTCAGTATGCCAGAGCGCATCATAGGTGGGCGAGTGCTGAATAGAGAGATCTTGACGTGTCATAGGGCCTATGCAACTGGTAGAGAACAATAGACATCCACAGTCCAGGTTTGCCCCTTAGGGTTTTCTTATCCTGGAGTAATACATAATAGTGCCATAATTTTCAAACCTGGCACTACTTTTTAGTGCGTATCTTAAAACGCACTCGATCGTTTACAGTAAATGCCAGGTTTAGGCATCTGTTGAAGGATACCTATGAGGCATCTTTAATTTAGTTCAGCCTTTAATCTAATCTTTAATTTAATTTAGAACAGTTTATTTTTATGAATCCTTTTGCATCGAACTCAGTGTCTACCGTTACTCCACTGAGTTTGTTGGTGGGTCGATCGGCGGAACTCGATCGGGTCAGTGAGATTTTGCGGATGGATGGTGATTTGGTGTTGACGGGGGTGCCGGGGGTGGGGCGTAGGACGCTTATCCGATCGGCAGCGCGGAAGCTCGGGGCGAAGGTGGTGGAGATTGATTGTCTGCGATCGACGGATTGTTCGCGGTTTCTGCGGCTATTTGCGGATGCGATGCTCAATGCCTTTCAGTCGCCGATGGAGTTGAGCTTGGTTCAAAAATTTATTGCGGTGTCGCCGTTGGTGTTGGAAACCAGTGGCACGGGAAAGGCCAAGCTGTTGTGGCAGTTTGCCGCCGAGTGGGAGTTGTTTCAAATCCTCCTCGCATTGCCGCAAGCGTTGGCCGAGGCGTTGGACTGCCGGGTGGTGCTGGTGTTCCAAAACTTTCCGCATATTCGATCGTGGGATCGCTCTGGCCAATGGGAACAGCATCTTCGTCAGGAGATTCAGGTGCAGACGCGGGTTAGCTATGCGATCGTGGCAACCGTGGCCGAAAACTGGAGTGAACAGCCGGATATGGTGTCGGTGGTCCTCGCTCCGGTGAGTGATGCGGCCATGCGATCGTGGTTGCTGGCGGTGATGCGGCAAGTTGAGTTGAATCTGGACCAGGATGCCATTCAGTTATTTTTAGATACCGTTCAAGGCCATTTTGGAGATGCGATCGCGCTGGCAAAACGGATTTGGCTAGACTATCGCCATGGGGTGTCGTCGAGCGTTCGATCGCATCAGGTGTATCGCAGTTCGGTGTCGCTGATGGAGGATTTGTCGGTGACGTTTGAGTCGTTGATTTTGTTGTTGCCGAGTACACAAGTTCGAGTGCTGGAAAGTTTGGCGCTGGACCCAACCGATCGGCCCCACGCCAAGGAATATATGTCAAAACATCAGCTTTCACGCGGCGGGACGCTTCAGGGAGCGCTGTCGAGCTTAGAAGGAAAGGGTTTAATCTACGGTGCTGAACGACGATATGCGATCGCGCTTCCGATGTTAGGGCTGTGGTTAAGACATCGATTGGGGTAAATTGGTATAGGCAATTGATATTAGTGTCCTAATCACTCGATCGTGAACACTTTGCAAAATTAGAGGAGAAGATTTAATCTACTTTGAAATGGGTTCTTCTATACAACCAGCACCCGAAGATCTAATACTTTTCCCCGTCAATTCATAGGAAACAGTTTGACCTGTTAAGGCATCTAGTAGTCTGCGGCTTAAATAAGCCAGGTATTCAGAATCTCTTCGTTAGGTTTGGGGCACGGCGTGCCATGCCCCTACACATCCGGGTTTCAGAGAA